>JAFEGS010000260.1 GCA_018239705.1 Verrucomicrobiota bacterium
TTAGAAAATATTCAAGAACAAAGCCTTGAAGAGGTAAAAGTTGCGAGCAACTTGAGTGGATGGGGGCCAAAAGCTATAGATGAATCTGTTGTTCCTTTTCCTAAAGATATGAGCTATATCATACACTACAAAGTTGCGACTAAAAAATTTGATGAAGCTTTAGCTCTTATGTATATACATCGATCTTGGCGAAGTAAGAAAATTCCATGTGCGTATGGAACAGATGAAGATTGGGTTCGTTTTCAGGTAGATAGAGCTCTCAATGAGTATGTTCCGAAGATAGGTCCCTTTCCAGAAAGGAACACATACCGTCACACAGCAATTAATTTATTGGAATTAGCAATTTATGCAAATGCGCCTGTAGAATTCATAGAAAAATTAATAACTGATGATTCTGTTTTTCAGGGTTTTAATGTTAATTCTCGACGTATAGCAGCTCTTGGCATCAGGGGAACGGATGTAGTATACATCGATATTGAAATCACTACACATCTTCATGCCGCCATAAACAACAAGAATGCAATTTTAAACAAAATCAACACTGAAGAGCACGACTCACAAGAATTGAAATCACTACATAGTGAACTGAAAAATTCTAACGATATTATAAATTTATTGATTGCACGAGGCGCAGATACCAATCATGTTAAATGGGAAGGGTGCTATATTGACAGCCAAACCGACAATGGATGGAATACATATACACGAGGTAGTTGGAAGAGCTTGAACAGCTTCTCTTGAAGGTAGGCATTATCCAGGAATTCCCGCTGGATCATAAAAAGAACAGGATGAGCATGATAGACAGGATAATAAAATAAAATTTATGTGATTTATTATTGTTTAACTTCTTTGATAAAAATGCGTACTCTCCATCAATACCGCTTAATGGAATTTGAAGCAGATAAATTTTCCATCAAACTGAGCTCTCAAGCTGGATATAATAAAAATGCATCTCTAAGAGTGCACGAAGTATATTTAAACTTAAAAGGTGAAGAGGATTACGATGAATCCGTGAAAGAGCTTTGTGAAAAATTCAGCAACCTCTGGAGTCCCCATCCTCGTTCTAAAGATCGACTAAAAGCCAATAAAGAAACTATAGCTCAGATGAAGGCAGATCAAATAACACGGGATTGATGGCTCATGTATATACCCAAACCAATTCTTGAACCATTTGGGGTATAAAACCATTTGAAGTGAGCTCTGAGATCCTTACCGCACTGCAGATTGCAACAAGACTCAATCACTATGTCAAGTTCATAGCCGCTTCATCATTGTTATGCAGGCAAGATTGAGTGAGGTACATCACAGACTTGCGCGGATTTGTAATAGCTTGTTAGCCGGATCTTTTGCCAGTCCTCTTGCCCAGTATTTTCTTGCTGCTATGTAATTGCCATCTCTAGCTGCTATGTCGCCAAGAAGCATGTCTGGAACTGCTGATTGTGGATCGAGTCGGACCACAATCCTCAAGGCTTTCTCTGCTTGATTAAAGTCTTTCATCCACAAAAATTTTTGGGCAAGCTGTAGATAGTTATCGGGCAGGTGAGGATTGAGTTCAATTTTTTTCTCTAAAGTTTTTATTTCCCACTTCACCTGCTTTTCGAAACATAGGCCCTCATGAAAAGCGAAATGATACCCATCATATTCTTTGTGAAATCTATCTATTGAACTCAAAAGTAACCTCATTTTATGGGTGTGTTGCAAAAAGTGAAGAACATAGTATAAAATTTAACTGATTTTGATCAAGTTGAAAGCTCATTTTCTCAGGTGGTAGTGCGCAGCATCATCGAAAATTGAAAAGCAGCACAGTGCAAGCATCGTTATCCCAAATGCAAACATGTCGCTTTGTTGGGTAGCCTCCTTTCCACAGCACTCACCGCGCAGCATTTCGGGGGGTCATACCCTAGTGGATCAGGTCCAATATCGAAATATGCGCTTCCTGGTAAAACATATAAATTGTATTTTTTATTGCTGTATAATCACATGGTTGATACTATTATATTCTTTAAAAAGGAAATCTTTCCAATTCTTTACTAGACAGATGCAGAAATTCGAGGTAAAAAATGAAAACTAGTAGAAGTATTTATAGTCCTTCTCCTTGTGAGGTATTCATACCTGACGATGTGCAAGCAATGTGGTTACAAAACGCAATAAAAAAAGATACTACACAGGTAGCAAAACTTACCCTTGTTTGCACAAAGTGGCGCGACATGATAGATGATCAGAGCAAGAATAACCCAATTTGGAAGTGCCTCCTTGACCACCAGATTGAAACCCTTACCTACGATATACCCCTTCCTCTTGAAGGAACTCTAAAAGAAAAAGTAAAATTTTTAATTAATACAAAAAATGAAGATTTTCAAATACTTTTAGATAGCTTCAATGTTCAAAGATCCTGTGATTTTACAGAATTATTTAAAGAATTAATACGAGAAAAAAAGTATGAGCAGTTGGCTTTGTTTCTCCTTTTCAAACCAACATTCAATACGCATATAATCGCAAAATCGTTACTTTCAGATATAACAGCTGAACTTCTAGGAAATCAAAAAGCTTCATTATGTCTCGAAATGCTCATAAAACGTAAGTCCTCAAAAAGTTATGGCATCGCATGCTGTGCGGCGCTTCACGCCGCAC
>JAFEGS010000261.1 GCA_018239705.1 Verrucomicrobiota bacterium
TTGAGCTCTCTCCCCTCGACTTTCTATTTTCACAAATGACAGTCTATTATATCCTTAATCCAAAAAAAGCCTAACCTTACGAGCACCCACATGACCAAAGCAGAACATGAGCTCTCTTTTGAAAAAGCCTTTGAAAGGCTAGAGCATATCCTAGAAGTTCTAAACAGCTCTCACCCCGACCTCGAAGAGGCCCTCAAGCTCTATGAAGAGGCCGATGCACTCATCCTTCAGTGCCACAAAAAACTCTCTGGCGCAGAAAAGAAAATTGAGCTATTGATGAAAAATCGGAATGGACAGCTGCAGCCGGGTCCAGACCAAAAGCCTCTTACACAAGACATGCAACCAAACCTATGATCATTGCTCTCTTCCCAAATCTTCAAAAGCCTCAAAGCTACGACCTCGCCATGCAGGCACGCGACTTCTTTCGCTCTAAAGGCGTGCTCGTCACCACCGCCGACCAGCATGCAGAGCTCTTTGACGTCACACCCATTTCTGCAATTGCTCAATCTGATATCACCCTAGCCATCTCTCTTGGCGGCGATGGGTCGATCCTCAACTTCGTCCACGCCTATCCGGAAATAGAGGCTCCTGTCATGGGCATTAACCTCGGAAGCCTCGGCTTTTTGGCAGATGTTCCCACCTTCAACTTGACTAAAGCACTCGAGGAGATCTTGGCAGGATCCTATTCTGTTCAAGAACGGCTCGTGATAGAGAGCCACACAAACGACACCTACTACTTTGCCATCAACGAAGTGGTCATCCATCGAGGCGAAAACTATACCCTCGTCGACCTTGCCATCTTCGTGGACGGCAAATACCTCAACACCTTCTCTGCCGATGGCATCATCATCTCCACTCCCAGTGGATCGACGGCCTACTCCCTCTCTGCCGGAGGACCTATTCTCACGCCGCAGCTAGAAGCAGTCGTCATTACCCCCATCTGCCCACACACCATCACCAACCGCCCCATCGTTTTGCAGCACACACACACAATCTCCATTCGCTACCTCAATAACTACCTGCCGGTAAGCGTTGCCTTCGATGGCATACAGAACTTCCCCCTGCAGCCACAAGAATCGATATCGATTGGCCCGGCAAAAAAACGCTTTCGACTTGCTACTTTAAGCAGCGTTGACTACTTTGAGACACTGAGGACAAAATTAGGCTGGTCCGGTACGCTTAAAAATTAAAATATAGGTATAATATGAGCTCTATCTATGTACACACACTTGGCGACTCCACATTAGACAACCTCTACTGGAGACTATATGAGAATGATATGACTGAAGCAAAGCAAAGCTCAGTTGAAGGACAGCTCGCACAGAAGCTGGGTAGTCCCTATGAAGTAGTCAGCCACGCCTATGATGGCTTTACAACTACATCTGTACTCGAAGGAGACTATGTAGGTGATGTTTTATCAAGCCGTGGGCCAAAATACCAATATCTGCAGGAAAAAACAGGGGCTGCAGGACGAAAGAAAATCTACCCTCTTACAGAGCTTCAAACGAGCATAGCAGAGCATCCTGACAGCATCCACTACGTGGTGATCAGTGTCGGCGGAAATGACTTCAGGGTAAACCTGCGAAACCGTATCCGCATGCTACTCGACATCCCAAATGTCCAAAAGCGCTATGTAGAGATTGTCGAAAAGGTGCAAGGCATGGGAGGTCGTAACGTCAAGCCCATCCTGATGTTCCAATACCGCACAGATGCCAATAACGACCACTCCTATGAAATCTATACCACCCTGAAAGCGATCGGCATCGCCACAGTCATTATTCAAGGCGTGTTAGCTGCAGCCACAGGCCTCTCAGCTATTGGCGTGGCGCTTGATAAAATCTCACCTGTCGCCGGCGCTATTTTCACCCTACTTGGAGGGCTTGCTCTCTATGCAAGCACTACATTTGCACCACTTACACTTGTTAAGGATTTACTGACAGAAGAAAAAGGCGGCCTCACCATGTTTGATAACCTCCTTAACCTCTTCTACAGGCCAATCATCAAAAAGGCTGAGAAAGATAACATTCCGAGATTGGACCTGACCAAAACATTTGATCCCTGCCAAAACCTCTACACCAGCGAGATTGAACCGAACGTTAGAGGCGGTAGCCTCATTGCAGAAGGGATCGACCACATCATTAAACAGCACGATTTTACTGGTGTGAGCAGAAGCTATGCAAAACTTGCCGGCAGCGATACCTACCGAGCTGCAAAAGCACAATAGCCACAGGCCTAGATTTCTAGTCGCGAATGCGACGGAAGCGAGTAGCCACAGGCGTAAGCCTGTGGTGAGAGAATAGATTAATTAACGAGCCGTGAAACGGCGACAGTAGTCAATAATCCCAAATGAGCACATTTACAAAGCTGGTTTATCACGTCGTATTTAGCACAAAACATCGCCAGCCAATTACTGTCAGTTATTCTCAAATAGAATCAGTTCGTCATTACATTCAAAACCAGCAAGAACATCATCGAACCAGGACGTTTGAGGATGAATACATTGCATTTCTTACACTACATAACATTACATTTGATCGACAGTATCTATTCGAGGCAGAGCATTACGGTTGACTATCATAGGGGTAGGAATGGCTCTCGCCACCCCTCCCTCCGAACCGTACGGGCGCTAT
>JAFEGS010000262.1 GCA_018239705.1 Verrucomicrobiota bacterium
CTGGCCACAAGTCTCAGCCTTCCAATAGATACACCGCTGCCGCTTGCTTCCATTGAACTTCCTCCGGATGAAAAAAGGCAGCAAACAAAAGAGCTTGTCGAGCTTGCCAAAAAACAGCGCGCAGATCTCATGGCAAAGAGGGCAACTCTCAGTGCAGCCTACTTTATCGAGGATAAAATCCAGGCCTCATATCAGCCAAAGCTCACCTTCTCTGCTATTGGGAAGAGAGAGCGCTCACTTCAGCACCACTCTCGACACGGCCATAATGAAGTTGTCCTCACTCTCGATGTTCCTCTTTTTGAAGGCTTCATCTCTATCTATGAAAACCGCATGGCCTTCGCCGACACCAAAATAACCATTGAGGAGCTGGCACAGCTTGAGCTAG
This sequence comes from Verrucomicrobiota bacterium, assembly GCA_018239705.1. Taxonomy (GTDB): domain Bacteria; phylum Chlamydiota; class Chlamydiia; order Chlamydiales; family FEN-1388; genus SZAS-6. The sequence goes on from JAFEGS010000262.1 coordinate 386, forward strand.
ATATTGCTCTAGAGGTGCTCACCTACGACCGCTCTTTAGAGGCTGCCCAAGAAAAGCTCTCCTATTCCATAACAAACCTTAAAAGCACACAGGCTGCATTTGACGGGGTACTCGAAAAATACAAAGCTGGAAAGGAAACTATTTTCGATGTATCAAGAGCGCAAGAGCAGCTGGCGATAGCTAGACTTCGTCACAGTGATGTCTATATGGAATGGCTCGTCTCAGTAGCAAAACTTGCCTACGCTACAGGCACCCTAACAGGTATTTTATGATAAATATTATTTTAATTTGCTGCTGTCTTCTTTTGGGCTGTCGCAGCACGGACACACCTTCTCAAACAAGCATGGCCATTCCTGCAAGTGCAACAACCGTAGAGACGAAAGATGTGCCTCTCTATATCGAGGCCATTGGGCTCCTCCATCCTTCTGTATTCATCGAAATCACGCCACAAGTCACCGGAAGGGTCACAGATGTCTATATCAAAGAGGGTGAGTGGGTGGAAAAGGGCACGCCGCTCTTCACCATCGACTCACGCAGTCAGGCAAGTAAAGTACAAGAGGCCGAGGCGCAGCTGCAGCTTGATACTATAACGCTGCAGGCACTGCAGAAAAAACTCGATCGCTACAAGAGCCTTGCCCAAAAGGACCTCATAGCTCAAGCTGAGTGGGAAGGACTGGAGGCTGAATGCCAAAGAGCTGAGGCCCTCGTCGCCATTGACAAGAGTAAGCTTAAGGCTGAAAGCATTCGCCATCAGCAGTGTACGCCCTGTTCGCCCATTAATGGTAAGATAGGAAAGCTCGATATCCATCAAGGAAGCATGATCGCTAGCAGTCAAAACCCTGCTCTCACCATATCCAAAATGGATCCATTGCTGGTAGAATTCTCTATTACTGAAAGGGAATTTATTTCACTTTCTCAAAATACCCGTACCCTCGAGATTCAGAGGCTTTCAACTTCTGAGCCCTACACTCGAGGTGATATCACCTTCTTAGATAACCACTTTGACCACAAATCCGGCCTCCTCCTTGTAAAAGGAAAAATTGAAAATCCGGAGCTCACCTTTCGACCGGGTCAGGCCGTTCGCGTCAGAGTACTAATCGCCGTTGTAGAAGGGGCAAAGGTGATTCCCCAGAGAGCTGTCAAGTATAATAACCAAGGGCCCTATGTCTACGTTGTAGAGGAAAATAGCACTGTCTCCTTGCGCCCGGTTGTTTTAGGCAAGTATCTGGAACGCGAGGTTATTATAGAACAGGGCCTTGCACAAAACGAGCAGGTCATCACTGATGGCCATTTGCGACTCTCTCCCGGTAACACCGTACAGCTATCTCTACTACCATGAATATTTCATCGCCATTTATCCATCGACCGGTAATGACCACCTTCGTCTGTCTCGCTATTCTTGTAGCAGGCATTATGGCCTACCTCCATTTACCGGTTAACGACCTTCCAAATATTGACTATCCCGCCATAACCGTCAGGACCGAATACAGGGGAGCGAGCCCGGAAGCTGTTCTCAACCAGGTCACCATCCCACTCGAGAGAGAGCTGACGCAGGTAAAAGGGGTTCAAGAGATCACCTCCACAAGTAACGACTCCTTTTCATCGATTACTATGCAGTTTGACTTGCACAAAGACATGAACGAGGCCATCAGAGATATCCAGTCGGCCTTGAATCGTGCAGACAACCTTCTACCTGAGCACCTCGAGCAGCGTCCCGTCTACTACCGAGAAGAGCGAAATCAAGAGCCTATCATGTACCTTTTTTTACACTCTGATCAGGTAGGCTCCGGTGACCTTCGTGCCTATGTTGACACCTACATTACCCCACGCCTCAGCAGGATTGAAGGCGTCGCAAAAATTAATGTCTTTGGCGCTGAAAAAACAGTCAAAATTGAAGTCAACCCCGACCTTATGGCTGCAAGGCACATAGGCTTCAACGAAGTCATCGATGCCGTCCGCAATTATACCACCCACATGCCGCTCGGGAGCATAAAGACCGAAAATAAAGTGCTCTCTCTTGAGCTCTCAGGCGAGATCAAGGAGGCAAAGGAGCTGTACAATCTCCCTATCGGCAAAGGCCTCGTCAGGCTCAAAGATATCGCGAGCATATCGCAAAACCAAGCAGCCGACGATGAACCGGAATTTCATTTTGTGACTAAAAACAGCAGTAGCAGTGCTATTGGGCTATTTGTAGAAAAGATCAGCGATGCAAATGCCGTCACGATCTCCGAT
>JAFEGS010000263.1 GCA_018239705.1 Verrucomicrobiota bacterium
TGTCCGGTCTTAATGCGGTAGAGCACATGCCGCCTCAGTGGGTGCCCCTCAGGCACTCTTGGGTGGTCAAAGTCGCACTCTGCATCGCGATACATCCCTATTTTTTCCATCACACGCCTTGAGCGGCTGTTTTGAACAGGAGTGACAGAGACAATTTCATTCAAATGAAGCGCTGCAAACCCGTACTTAAGTGCCGCTTGAGCAGCTTCCGTCGCATACCCCCTATTCCAGTACTCAAACGCGATCCTCCAGCCTATCTCAATAGCAGGAGTGAAGCGCTCCTCAAAGGTCATCTGGTCAAGCCCCACAAAGCCGATAAAATCGGCTACCTCAGGCACAGAAACGGCCCATAGCCCCCAGCCCTGCTTTTCAAAACTGGAACAGATCCTGGCTGCAAGCAGGTCGCTTTCTTGCCTCGTTAATGTTCTTGAACAGTATTCCATGACGCGGGGATCACCATTCAGCCTGGCAAACGATGCAAAGTCTTCATCCTTCCAGGGACGCAAAATCAAACGCTTTGTTTTGATCATAAAAATTTTAATTAAGCTACATTTTGAGATAACTATAGCAAATAAGGGCATTTCGCTCCAGTAAATTAATTTTTTATTTGCAAAAAATGGGTAGAAAACTTAAGTAGATAATAAATTCAACAAACATCTACGGAGAATCATATGAGTCTCTTTTCAAGAAAATCGCTACGCGAGCTCGCGCTTCAGGCAGTAATAGTGATTGCAGCAGTGACAGCCCCCTCTACAGCACAGCCACAAGCAATAGAAAAACGAGTTCTAACAAAAAAAGCGAAAAGCCATCACAAGCACACCAAAAAGGCAGCAAAAGAACATCTCCCAGCCAAGCACAAAAGCGCTAAAGACGCAGCGCATAAACAGAAGAATATCTCTGGCGAGGTGACGCTCATATGTGAGCTTCCCTACACTATTACCAAAAGCGGTCGCTACTGCCTCAAGAGCAAAGAAAATGTTTTATTTGCCTCTAACGTAGGCGCTGCCATCACTGTGCAAGCCGATAATGTCGACATTGACCTGGCAGGCCATACGATCAACCTGGCCGGTTTTGGCACCACTGCCGGCATTGCTGCGACAAATGTTGTCAATCTCTTCGTGCACGATGGCGCCATAACAGGTTTAAATGCAAATTTCCTGGGCAATGAAACGGCTGCCTTTGAGATACTTCTCAATAATGTGTCTCAAGCCACCTTCAAAAACCTTAGCCTGACCACGCAAAATGAGTGCGCTAGCATCAGCGGCTGCACAAACCTTCTTTTCTCCAAGTGCACATTTGACGCTCTGGCAAACTCTGCATCGATAGTTCTTGAAGCGAGCTCTACTTTTGAAGATGTCACAGTCGAAGAGTGTACCTTTCTCAATACGTCAGGAAGCATGAATCTGAACCATATTGCGGCTTCTGGTTCCGGCAATGGCCTTACGGTGAGCAGCTGCACATTTGATAACGCTCTCATACCCATTGAAACATCTCAAGAAGCTAACGTGGCTAACATCGAGATCAGCGATTGCTCCTTTACCAATGCAGAGGTTGCTATTATCCTTGCAAATGCACAAAACAGTCGCGTGCACAACTGCAGCTTCAATGTATATGCCTTCGCAGTTGCCTTCTTGGAGTGTCAAAACATGCTTGTCAACACGTGCGATTTCCAGTTTTTTGGACAAGATGGGTATGTAAATAATGGTAGCTTTGTCTTGTTTCGGAACTCACTTGGGGCGATCGTGAGAAATTGCACCATGAGCAATACACAGACCTGCTTTCCATCAATATTTGAGCCCGTTTATATCCTCTCTTCCCAAGATGTGCTGATTGACCGCTGTGTCATTGATGGTAATTCTAATGCAAACACCTTTGGTGCCACCCCTGCTAATATACATATTGCAGCGAACCCTAGCACCCCCTCCAGTGATATTAAAATACGTAACTCTGTTATTCGGGGCAATGCCACCTACGGCATCTTCTGCGATGGGACAGAGAGTGCAGTGGCTCCTACGGCCATTGAAATTGACAACTGCCTCATTGATGGCGCTCTTGCTGCAGGAGTATTTTTCGGCAATGCGCTGACATGTACAATTGAGAACTGCGAGATCTCCGGCACAACCAGCGGTCCGGGCATCTCCTTGACAGACGGTTCTCAGTATATCACGATGCAGAGCAACACCGTAGTAAACAACAGCGCCCAAGGGATTACGCTCGACCTGACAAGCTCAAACAATGATATAGCCCACAATATCGTGACAGATAACTTAAGCGACGGTATTTTCATTGGATCCTGCTTCAACACAGTCTCGGACAATACGGTCTCTCGTAATGGCGGAATAGGCATTAACAATCTGAGAGGATGCAATAGTGAGTTTTACGGCAACTCATCGTGCAATAACGGAGCAAATACCCTGTTTAATAACTGCAAAGGCCTCCCAGCCGGACAGGTGATCTCTCCCGGAGGCGCCTCTGTGGCCGGTGGTAACATCTGCTGCCCATAAAAAACTAAAAACTGGAGCAAAAGCCAATGAATGCATTTTCAAGAAAAACAGTACAGCAGCTAGCCCTGCAGGCGCTGGTTATAGTGACAGCATGCGTAACCACCACTACAGAC
>JAFEGS010000264.1 GCA_018239705.1 Verrucomicrobiota bacterium
AACGATCAAAAACAGGCCCATATTAGAATATTGGCCTGTTTTTGATCGTTTAACCCCGGGGCTTTCGCGCAGCAAAAAAACCAATTCTTGAACCATTTGGGGTATATATTCATGATTAGAGTTTCGAAACGAATTCATCATTCGAAACGTATTTCTTGTACAAAAGGTAAGCAATAAGAGTCTTACCATCTGGGATAGATAGAAGATCCTCGAGTGGAACAACTTTGAGAGTGATCTGCTCGCCCTCTTCAAGAACACCTGTGAGGCGTCCATTCAGAGCGAAAAGCTTTTCTTTGGTAACTTCTTGCGTAAGAGAAAAAAGCCTGATCGTTTCCTCAGACCCTCCAGGTGAAGCATAAAAACCCTTCGGGTGTTTTGCGAGGGCGCTTAAGTCTGTAAGGTCATTTTTCGAAACCTTAAGGCCTACTTCTTCTTCCAGCTCTTTTGCTGCAACGCCAATAAAATTATCAGAGCCGTCAAGCATACCGGCAGGAATTTCAGCAAAATCAAACTGGCCCGTTGCTATTCGAGGCTGAAGAGTCAAGATAGCAAAGCTTCTGCCTTCGCATTTGAGTACAGGTAAAATACCAACAGAGCCTCCGCGCATAAAGCATATGCCAGGGATAAATTTGCCTGTATCATCGACAACATCAGCTTTAAATTTAATAAAGCCAACTTTGGGACCAAACATATCGACAGATTGAATATGTACAGACCGTATGTTAAATTTTTTCATATCCATAGAAGCAGTCCAATCTTGAAACTGCTTGGATTGCAGTACCGTTTCAATTGAAATATGAGGTTCCGCTGTCACCTTCATAGGAGATTTTTCCACATCATTTGCCAGTGATGAAACTTGTGCCAGCGTACTTGAAGCTGATGGAGAAAGCCCTTGTGCATTACTCTTGCTATTTGAATCTAGATGAATATTTTGAAAATCTTTAACTAAACTCGTCATTAGTGACATGATAGGTATCTCCTTTATATTAAAAATATAAGTAATTGTATCACAAGCAATTGTTTGTGTATATTTAATTTTTTATTATAAAATTGTTGAACGAGCAGGGCACATTTTAACCAAAAGGGTTCAAGCACTGAGAAGCCACTTCCAGGTTGGAAGACAGGTGATTTGCATACGTCGACCATCTTCCTCGATTTCCTCGACCCCCTCCTCATCCAATGTGAGGATCAAGCCCTCACTGAGTTGGTGTTGGTGCATAGCTTCAAGAAGGCCTCGATATTCGCGACTTTTTACATCAGGATCTTTTATGGTTTTTGTGACTTGTATGGCACGAGAGATCTTAAGTTCCTTTTTGATAATAAAATCGCATTCATACTTCTGCTTGTGAAAGTAGATCTCTTCTCCTCGGCGATGTAATTCATTGTGGACAATGTTCTCTAAAATTCTTCCTTGATCTTCTGAGAAACGAAAAGAGATGGCGTTTGCCAAGCCTGTGTCGGCGATGTATACCTTCTTATCTGTGCCAATTTGATTTTTCAATGAATAGTCAAATTTATAAAGCTCGCGGAATAGGAAAATCTCAAAAAAATAGGAGCAGTAGTCCATTATCGTTTTGTGGTGCATCCCCAGCGCAGTTGCACAGCCTCGGTAGCTAAAGGATTTTGCACTATTTGTTGCTAGGTATAGACCAAGTTCTTTTATCTTTACTACATTTACATCATGGCGGGATGCAATGTCTTTGTAGATAAAATCTTCAAAGTAAGTAATCAACAACTCTTTTTGCAAAACAGGACGCAATGCAACAGCCGGAAAAGCCCCAAGCTCAAGGTACTGTTTAAAGTGGTTTTTAATGATCACTTCTTTTTTTGTAGAGAAGGGAAGCCTGGTCTCTTTGACCGATTTAAAATGCAAGTACTCTTCAAACGACAAGGGGTAGACGTTGATAGTAATATTGCGTCCGGTGAGAAGAGTAGCAAATTCCTTTTTGATGAACGCTGAGTTAGAGCCGCTGATCCAGATTTGAGGGATTTCTTTGCGATCGTACGCTTTTCTTATAAAGGGAACCCAATTATGACAATTTTGGATTTCATCGACAAAGAGAAACTGAACAGGCTCTTGGCATGAAGCTATGATTTCACCTAAGGAGTATTTCTTTAAAATTTCATCTTCAAAGTTGATGTAAAGAATTTTTTTATTCTCTGCCACGAGCTTTTTCATGATCTGGTAGAGGAGAGTGCTTTTGCCGACCCGTCTTGCGCCTTCAAGAATTTTGATCTCCGGTATTTGAAGATAAGGGTCTAGGTTCAAGCTGCGGGGATGGCCTACGAGCTCTTCTGGAAACTCCCCTTCGAACCAAGGGTTCCAGTCGTAGAGAGATTTGAGAATTTCTTCAGCCATATAGCACCCTCTGAATCGTTGATAATGATATACTGAGATATACCATTATCTGGATTTTTGGTATATCGAATTATCACATTCCTATAAAAGAACATTGTATCGAATTCTTGAGGTTACTTGGGTGTATTTATTAAAGCATCAGAGATTTTATACAGAAGATCGCAGCGAAGCTGCAGCGCAAATTGCCCCCAATACATTTCTGGATGCTGCTCCTGCTTAGGAGGTGGATTTTCTTCCATTTTTTGG
>JAFEGS010000265.1 GCA_018239705.1 Verrucomicrobiota bacterium
CATCAAACTCAAACACCTTCCGAGTATTACTCGTTAGAGGAACAACAATAAGACGAGGAAGGTGTTTATTGAATAAATTATTTGATAAAATGATGGCTGGCCTCGTCTTCTTCACTTCTGTACCCATTTGAGGGTCGAAGGTAACCCAAAAAACATCCCCTCTTTTTGGAAATCCATCACCAGTCATTTTGCTCATCTAAACCATCTCCTGAAAGCGCTTCCCATTCAGCAAATACCTTGTTGCGTTCTTCATCTTTTGCAGCTTCGATATACTGCTCTTCAATTGAAGATTTTTTCAACTGCAGCTTTTCCGTTACCGCTTCTTCCACAAATTTACTGATCCCTCGCTTTTTGACAAAGTGATGCAATTCTGCAATGAGCTCTTGTGAGAGTGAAAGCGTAATGTTGCTGTGTTTTACCCGTCTTGATTGCCTCATGATCCGACCTCCATACCCCTAAGTATACACATAATGCACTTTATTGTATACGTAATACGTATACAAGGTCTATTTAGTCGGCCGCTTGAGGAACTGCTCAAAGTAGGATGTAGACCTGAGCGCCTCAAGCCAGTCATCTTCGAGCACCTCCTCCACCGGAGGTAAGGTCTTACTCTCAGCTGATTTTCACGCTGGTGTCCCTCTTGCATGTGTGGGATACTACCCGCTTGCCTTACTGCTAAAGCAGGAGGACCTTCAAACACATGAGATCCTTCAGATAGTTCTAAGAATAACAGTTGATGAGATTCGAAAAAGACTTATCGCCTGTAGTCCTAAAGCAAAAAGGCCGCAAATTGGGGCTATCAGCTTCATCCAATTTTTTGGTAATACTCTCAACGTACATCCACATTTTCATATTCTTGTTGCGGATGGCATTTTCACTGCAGAGGGAGAAGAGCTGTTATTTCATGATGCAACTCTCACTCCGGATGATATTGCAGATACTCAGGATGCAATTCACGAGCGCGTGCTGAAGTATTTTGAAAAGTGCGGTTCATACCATATCCAAGAAGACATCGTCGGCATTATCATGGTGTTTTCGCTCTCAACTCCCCGTTTCGGAAAAAAGTCGCTGCTAATGCACAAAAAGCTCGTGTTAGTGTACCTCCGGAAGTAAAAGAAATAGCTGACAAGGTAGAAAAGGTATCGTTCAACACTGGGAGGACGTAAGTGATCTACCTCATTGGGAAGATTAATTAGGTATGGATAAATAAGGACTTTCATTCATTGCAGTTGCAATGAAACAGTTGCTGCTGCCCTTGTGCGGTCATTTTCAAATAAATTTTTCGTGATTTTTAGGAGGAACCCGAGGGTTCCTCCTACTCAAGGCTTTTATTTCACTACTAAATGTGTCTTTTGTGGTTTGCGATAAATTTAACATCGATCACAAACAGTGGTATACTTCAGGAAAAGGGCTTGTTTCTCCTATCCTTTGAAAATAAAAAATTGATCCTTTCTATTGCTATATAATTTTATATTCTGTATAACTTTATTTATAAATCAGCAATCTACCTCAACTTTATGAGCAGTTACTTACTTAATTAATTGATGATCAGTGATCAGGGCCGGGCCTGCACATCTGCATAACCCAAGTAATTATGCAGAAGTGCAGGCCCGCTGATCATTCAACAAAAAGGCAAAAGAAATGAATTATTTTATACAAATGTTTACACAAAATCACAACCCCCTCTATGATCTCTGCGAAGCATCGGCAGAACACTCCTTAAGTGGTGCTGCAGAGATCGATGCATCCATAGCTTTACGAAATCAATCGCCGCTGACGGCATGGGCTCACCAATTGTCTAGCACAGTGCTTAAGACAGCAGCCATATCTACTATGTGTCATGCATTCGCTCCCTCCAGCCGCATTTTGCAAGCGACTCAAGATGTAAAGCATATACTATTACTCCCTGTTGGTCTTTTTGGAACTGTCTCTGCTTTGCGCAAAAGAGAGAATCTACTGGCGTTTGGCTATTTCTATGCTACTGTTCTTCCGGGGGTAGCATCTTTAGCCGATGCGTATTATAGGGTGTCCCTACTTTCTTCCGGAGGACCATCTGTTCATCGTGTCGGAGATGCTAATGGGACAGACCTGCTGCCAGGAGATCGTAACTATACCGGCTTCTAAATGATCAGGGCCGTGATCAGGCCCGGCCCCGATCACTGTTAAGCTGAAAGGCTTGCTTGGAATAGCACGGTAGCAAAGATCGGCAAGATAATTTATATTGGTGTGTATGGAACCAGTCTGTTCTTTGCTCCAGTCCCCAATCGGTCACTCGCTCCTGATTGGGGCGTACATTTTGCTTTAGAGGCGGATTTCCTTTACCACATCTTTTGTTGCATGTGTGATGACCGGCTTGAGCGTCTCTGTTTTTGCAAGCTCTTCTGTTTTCGAAAGCAAGTAGAACGGGTCAAACGAGCATCAACTTGCCACCTCTGGAATTTATAGAGAGAATAGCAGCATTCATACCATATCCAAGAAGACATCGAAGGAGGGGGAGGTATTTCATAAAAGTGGGTTGAAATTACTGTCCTTCATACCTATCGGAGAGCTTGCCTATAGGAAACCCAGATAGTGCCCCTATATTCTG
>JAFEGS010000266.1 GCA_018239705.1 Verrucomicrobiota bacterium
TTGCCATAGCTGCATACTCACTTTACCGAGATTGAGCAGGGCCTCGGTTCGATCACCGTGATGTTTATCCATACCGTACAGAGCAACAGCCTCTTTAAAGCGTATAGCTGCCTCTGAGTCATTGAGGCCTGGTACATCATCGATACGTATGCCGCCTGGCTCGCTAAATAGGATGGAGAGTTTTTTCGACATTTCCTGGCCGCGCGGTACGACACTGAGTATTTCATCTACGGTGAGGCTCGGAACAATATTGAAACCGGTGTTTGTAGAGGGGTGTGACTGTGCAAAAGGCCTATTTTTGTCGTACACAGTAATGCGTACTTTTACGCCCTCTCTTTTTGCATCTAGATAGGCGTAATAGGCCTCGAGGGTGCCGGCAATGCCACCACCGATAATGGTAACTTTCTTAGTAGGATGATTTATATCTATCCCTGCTGGGCAGGGCGATAACACGCTGAGAAGGCTCAGAAGAGCAGTAAGGAGTACTTTATTCATATATTAGCAAATGAGGGTATTGACGAGGCGGTCGACGATGATCACGTTTTTTGATTGCGTTTTGTCAGCGGACGGCTTCTTGATTGTGAGGACAAAGGAGGCAACAATCGCAGCAAGGACAATTACTATCCATGTTTTTTTCAGTGACAGAGTCATACGAAACCTCCAAGGTTGAGAATAAACAATGAATCGGCGGCTGAATACATAACCGATTACCGATTTTTTCTGCAAGGGGATGATGGCTTAGTGGAAATTTGTCAAGGAATCGCGTCCTCGCCACCCTTATGCCATGGGTGGCATTTCAGGAGCCGTTTTATGGTGAGCCACAGGGCATGGAAAAAAGACTTTTTTTGGAAGGCCTCAAGTGCATATTGAGAGCAGCTGGGTGTGAAGCGGCAGCAAGAGCCCAGACAGGGACTAATGCAAAGGCGATAGAATTTTATGAGAAAAATAGCAAAAAATCTAAGCAATTTTGAAAATATCTTTTGTGATTGTAAGGATAACTTCGATGACAATGAGCCAGATAATGATCCATTCAAGCTTGCTCGAGTGCTGGTGGTTGAGCTCATTACCAAGCATTTCAAATAGGTCGTGGACAATGTCAAGACGCTGGTTGAGCACCTGAACGCGAGTTTCAAGATCTAAGTGGTTGGCAATCATCACATAGAGCGGTTCAAGATCTGAATGGTCCCAAAAAAACTCAGGGGTATCTAAAATATCGAAATGGAGGTTGACTGAGCTTCGCTCTAGAAAAAGCTCTCCCATTTTCCTTCGGATCTCCTTTTTCGAAAGGGGGATTTTCCCTCTTGAAGCAAGCTGCTCGGGGATATGTCTTGTTTTATTAATGGTCTTTTGGATGATATTTTCAAATGTGGCCAGCCGGACCGACTGGGCAAGGCCATGCGATATGGCGAGGCGAGGGAGCATGTCGTTATCTGGCAGTTCGATGACCTCGTCGACAATTTTCGCAGTAGCAGTAGAGCTAATGGTAAAGCTCATACGCTCTCTTTCATAAAGATCAAACCCATCTCGTTGAAAATTGGTGAGTTTCTTCAAAAACTGCTGCTCTTCGGCTTCATTTAGCCCCCACAGGACAACAGCACCATAGGAAAAACAGAAGGCGTCCTTCACATCTCCATCGCGTTTACTGAGGTCAAAATAGACGACATCGCGGTAGGAAACAGCTTTGTAGAACACTTTTAAGGAGTCTAGAAGTTCCTTGAGGGTGTAGGAAGCTGCTGTGCAATAGGCGACGCAGCGATGGATTTCAGGTTCTAGATCATCTTGACTATCAGATAGTTCGGACATTGGGAAAGACTCTTTTTTTAGTGTAAACGAAGAATATAGCAGGTTTTTACAGTTTTTGCCTTGAGGAAAATGTGTGCAACTTGTAGAATCTTGGGCATCAATTCGTGCGGAGGTGGCGGAATTGGTATACGCGCTACCTTGAGGTGGTAGTGAGGCTTCCTCGTAGGGGTTCAAGTCCCCTCCTTCGCACATTCTTTCCCTTAATTTTTCTTTTCTCTCTTGTTCGTGCCCGTGCCCGGGAAGCTTCGCCTAACCAAGTAAAAAATGTGTCAGTTTTAGCGTGAGCTTTCGGTCCACTGACTCTGCTTTTAGTTCACGTAAGTCTTTGCAAGCCAAAAGCATATACTCACTCATCTCTTGCGGTGTCTTAAGCTCTTCTGAGGGGAAAAGACCCTCGTGTACACAAAATTTTGCTAAAAAAGCAGCGAGTGCTACATGAGGATAGGTAAAGTGCGGTATCTGTTCCAGAAATTCTAAAAAAAGGGCGTAGATCGGCGCAAGGGGGAGGCAAAGAGGCAGTAGCTTTGCCAGAAGAGCTGCGCTGTGAGCTGCTGTTTGTAGCCTATCGAGGCTTGTTCGAAGGTGAGGGTACGACCTCACAATCACACAATCGCGACATTTCCACAGCTCTTTATCTGATTGGATCACAACTGCTTCTACACCAAGCAGTTGCGAATAACTCTGCAGTCGCTTACGACCAGACTGCTTAATGACAATCTTGATCCGGCCCAATTCTTTAGAGAAGAGGTTTACAATCGATGAGGTCTCTTCGAATGGTATG
>JAFEGS010000267.1 GCA_018239705.1 Verrucomicrobiota bacterium
GTCGTTTTGGTCGTTTTATGTCGTTTAAGTCGTTATGGTCGTTTGTCGTTATTATTTGCTACTAGCCAGCAAAAGTGACCGCCTCTTCATGCGGGAAATCTTGGAGGAGGTGTTGGCTGCTTTGGCAAGTAAGAAGGATATAGTCCACCTCTTTCAGCGATGTAAGTATCGCCACAAGCTCCTCATCGGGTGCAGGGCCTGACAGGCTTACCACCAGCTCTCTATCCGTTGAGGCAGCATGTGTCCTGAGGGCTTTGAGAAGCGCTGTTGTGGGCTCGCTTTGAGGGTCGACATGGATAATGGTACAGGGCCTCCCATTCAGCGCCTGTTTCAAGGCTACAAAATGGTCAGCATCAAAAATCTTGTTGTGGGCATGGTCTGTAATAAGGCGATGGGCCACCTCTGATAGGCTCACGCAGGCGCAGCCAACTTTTTCTACAGCCACTTGTGCGGCGATGTTAGCAAGCTGGGTAGCTTCTGGTAATGACACGCCATTGGCAAGGGCACAGCTCAGCATCGCAAGGACAGTATCTCCCGCTCCCGTTACATCCTTTACGGCTCGTGCCTCCACAGGATAGTCCTCCTGCTTTGCATCGGGGTAGAAGAGCGAAATGCCGGCCTCAGAGCGGGTGATCATTATCACATCGCATTTGAGCCTATTAAAAATATGTTTTGACGCTTCGAGGAGTGATGAGGTGGAAGATGGCGCTACTGCCAATGCTTCAGAGAGGTTGGGCTTCAGGATAGTCGATCCGCTATACTTTTGAAAATCGGTGCCCTTTGGATCGGCAATGACAGGTATATTGAGGCGGTTTGCTGCATCGATCAGCGCTCTGAGAAGGGGCGTCGTTAAAAACCCTTTAGCGTAGTCTGAGAGGGCAACAAGGTGGACATCTTGCAGGATATCAGGGATGGCAGCGATAAGCGCTGCCTCCTGAACGGGAGCTAGCGGCTCTTGCCTTTCAAAATCAACGCGGACGATTTGTTGAGAACCGGCTATAACGCGCGATTTTTTAGGCGTGAGGTAATCGGGCTGTGTAACCAGCCAGTGAGTGTTCGCTCCCTTTTGGGTAAGAACTGAGCGGATAGTAGCGCCTGAATGGTCATCTCCTACTCTTCCGAGCACTACCACATCCATGCCAAGGGCAATGAGGTTGACAGTGACGTTACCGGCACCGCCTGCGCGCTCATCCTCTGCATCGACGCAGACGACAGGGACGGGAGCTTCCGGTGAAATCCTCTTCGACTTCCCAAAGAGGTAGTGGTCCAGCATAAAGTCGCCCGCTACCAGCACCTTCTTGGTCTGGAGGCGATTGAAGACATTCGCAAGCTTTACCACCGGTCATCCTTTAAAAGAAAGTTTTGCACGTAATCGGCCACGGCTGCTTCAATGACTGTTGGCTCTGCTTGAGCACCCAGTGCCTTTTTCGTTTTTGCCATATGGCCTTCAGTAAAGTATTGGTATTTGCCTTTAAGGTCTTGTGGCATGTCGATGTACTCGATACGTGCCGGCTTATTGACAGCAGAAAAGACGGCCTTTGCTAAGCGATTCCAGGAAATTGCTTCCCCTCCACCCACATTAAAGATCCCTGTGGCTGTATTTGAGAGGAATGCACAGGTCATTCGTGCCACATCTTTTGCGTAGACAAAGTCGCGCTTTTGTTCCCCATCGGCAAAGTCTGCCCTGTCCGATTTAAAGAGCTGGACAGACCCCTTTTGCAGCACATCCGGAAGCATCTTCACAATTGCGGAAGACATGCGTCCTTTGTGGTACTCATTTGGGCCATATACATTAAAATATTTAAGGCCTGCTACCTGGTTCAACACCCCTTGACGCTGAAGCCACAGGTCAAAAAGATGCTTTGAGTAGCCATACATGTTCAGAGGTCGCAGCTCCTCCAAAAGGTCATGAGCATCAGAAAAGCCAAGCTCGCCATCTCCATAGGTAGATGCAGAGGAGGCATAGACAAATCTCACGTTATTGAGAAGAGCAAACTCTGCAAGTCGCACGGAGTAGCGGTAGTTATTTTCTAAAAGGTAGTTAGCGTCGGTCTCAAGCGTGTTTGAACAGGCTCCAAGATGGATAATTGCTCCAATATCTGCCGCCTTGCCAGGCAGCCAATCAAAGAAGCGGTCTTTGTGTAGGACATCTACAAACCGCTTCCCAACAAGGTTTTTCCACTTCTCGTCTACGCCTGGAGGTGTGTTTAAGTTATCGACGATAACGATCCTCCACAAGCCAAGATTGTTTAGCTCTCGTACGACGCAAGAGCCAATAAACCCTGCGCCGCCTGTGACAATGATAACCTTATCGCCGTATAACTTCATCCACGACCTACTTTAAGCAGCTGGCTCTTGTATTGTTCGATCTGACAAGATATTGATGTGCATCAATGCCTCTACACCCTCTTTTAAGCGAAGCTGGATATCAAAAATACCAAGCTGCTTGATTGGGTGTTTGAGAAGCACAGAGCGCTTTTCAAGCTCAATGCCGGTCTGTTCTTTGATCAGGTGAACGATGTCAAGCGAAGAGACGCTACCATACATATGACCTTCATGATCCACTTTCACTTCAGTAGTGAG
>JAFEGS010000268.1 GCA_018239705.1 Verrucomicrobiota bacterium
GCCACTACAGGTAAAGAGCTCTTGATCGTCTCTGAAGATATTGAAGGCGAAGCGCTCACTACCCTCGTTGTAAACAAGCTACGCGGCACCTTGCGTGTTGTAGCTGTTAAAGCTCCCGGCTTTGGCGATCGCAGAAAAGCGATGATGCAAGACCTCGCTGTCTTGACCGGTGCGACCCTGGTTACAGAAGATGCGGCACTTTCACTCAAAGATGCCACAACAGCTCATCTAGGAAGCGCTGAGAAGATCATCATCACAAAAGATCACACCACCATCATCCATGGCTTGGGCGACAAAAAACAGATCGAAGCACGCCTGAAGCAGATTGAAGCGGAAATCAAAGAGACCACAAGCAGCTACGACAAGGAAAAACTTGAAGAGAGACGTGCAAAACTGAGCGGCGGCGTTGCTGTTATTCGTGTTGGAGCAGCTACAGAGCCAGAGCTTAAAAACAAAAAGCAGGCCTTTGAAGATAGCCTCAACTCAACAAAAGCAGCTATTGAAGAAGGCATCGTCCCAGGCGGCGGCGTAGCGCTCTTCCGAGGCTCCAAAGCCATTAGCTCTCTCAATCTTGAAGGCGATGAGCTCTTTGGCGCTAAGCTATTTGCTCAGGCCTGTGAAGCACCTCTCAGACAGATCGCCATAAATGCAGGCTTTGATGGCTCTGTTATCATGGCAGCGGTAAGCAAAGAGTCGAAAAACTTTGGCTTTAACGCAATGTCAGAGAAGGTTGAAGATCTGGTGAAGGCCGGCGTGATCGACCCTGTGAAGGTGGTAAAGAACGCCCTCATCTTTGCAACATCTGCAGCCGGCATCGTCCTCATCTCTGAGGCATTGATTGCTGATGCAAAAGAAGATGAAGAAGAGAGCGCCTAGTACGCTTGAGTACACAGGATAGCTCTTACCGGCTATCCTGATAATTTTAATTTTATCTTTATAATCCTCCCCATGAAAGAACTATTTATCAGCTGTCTACCAGGTTTAGAGCCAGTTCTCGGCAAAGAACTCACAGAACTAGGCTACTCCTTTACTGAAGGATTTGGCGGGCTTTACGTACCATTTATTGACATGGCCCAAGTCTATCGACTCAACCTCGAGCTTCGTACGGCAAGCCGCGTGCTGCTGCCCCTTCACTCTTTTCGCTGCCGCGATAAGGTAGATCTCTATAAAGGCGCTACAAAAGTGGAATGGGAGCGATACTTTGAGAAGATGCCCACCTTCGCCATTGACCCGGTTGTCCACCACAAAAACCTTATAAATAGCCTCTATTGTGCCCAGGTGGTCAAAGATGCTATCTGTGATCGCTGCAACACTACCTTCGGGCAGCGTCCCAGCGTAGATCGTGAAGCACCTGAAGTATCTCTGCATCTCTTTATATTCAACGAACAGGCTACCATTAGCTTTGACACCTCAGGGCTGCCTCTGCATATCCGAGGATACCGCCTCGAGGCCGGTAAAGCACCTCTTCGAGAATCCCTTGCAGCAGCACTCCTCCTTCTCATGGGCTACACAGGAGAAGAGTACCTTCTCGACCCATGCTGCGGATCGGGCACATTTTTGATTGAAGCTGCGCTCATTGCCTCGAAAACTGCCCCAGGATTACTAAGAGGCCGTTTTGGCATCTTTTCTCACCCTGAATTTTCCAATAAAATTTGGCAGCAAGTACGTCGCGATGTCGAGAGCAAACGTATTGGCATAGCTGAAGGCCATATTGCAGGCATCGAAGCGAACCCACGAGTAGTCGAGATAGCGAAAACAGCAGCTGCAAAGGCGCTTCTCAATCGTGAAATCACCATTATCGAGGGCGATTTCCGAAACGTTGAAGCACCATTTACCCCAAATTTTGTCATTGCTAATCCCCCTTATGGCGTACGCCTGCCTGGAGCAAATGACCGCCTTCTCTACAAAGAACTTGGCGATTTCTTGAAGAGAAAAACTCTCAAGCCTGCACGTGGAGCCATTTTTACCGGCAATCTTGAACTTGCCAAATGTATTGGCCTGCATGCGAAAAAACGGCATGTGATCAATAATGGTGGTATTGACTGTCGCCTTCTGGAATATGACCTGTATTGACATGTTCTCCAATTACAGCTAAGATAGCTTATAGCTGTCCATACATCCGTATGGAGGCTGTAAAAAATGGAGAAATAATATGCCTTTAACATTACCATCATATACAAATAATTATAACTCATCGCCCCCTTGTTATGATGACCAACCAGGTCCAAAGGTAGACAAGGAACCACAGATTCATATAGACAAAGTGGAATTTAACAAGACAGTGAACGTGAATATCCCTGCCGAGGACCCCACAGCGGCCATTATTCGCGCTGTAGGCGACTTTCTCAACAACGTTGTAAACGCTGTGATAAATGTCTGCCCATTGTTCTGGAGCTCGCGACCAGCTGATGTAAGTTCAGCGTTCAACCACGTTGAAAAGGTCTTTAACGCTATCATTCCCCGCTAAAAGTCCCCCCAACCGGCCAGGTATTCTTTCCTGGCCTTCTATCAAAACGACATAAAACGACCAAAACGACAAACGACACAAAAGACGAAAAGGACAAA
>JAFEGS010000269.1 GCA_018239705.1 Verrucomicrobiota bacterium
TGTGGGTAAGTGGTGCACCAGATTCCACTTTTTTCTGATGCGCATCCTTCATCTTGTTCAGAAAACTGTTTATACCACCACTGAGCCAATCTTCACTGCGCTCATGCATTGGCTTTGCTTCCCACAGATCCAAAATCGATCCATACTGCTTTAAATGGGCCTTCAAACTACCCAAGAGATCTAAACCGTCATGTATATTCTTGCATTCCTTAAGGCACTTGTCCTTGTCGGTATTGAACTGCCGTAGCTCTACGGAGGATGCATGGGAGGAAATTTCCTGCTGAATTGCTGCCACTATCACTGTTTCAAGCTCAGCTATAGTGCCCTGATCTTCCGGCTGACGAAGATGTCTGAGGACAAGGGGCTTGCTGTCAGTAAAAATTTTATTAGCAATTTTGTATTGACTGAATTTGAGAAGTACAGAGCGTTCATCCAAGATGGGCAGCGACGGAAAGAGCACCGGCGCTTTTGCAGGACTCAAAGCAACATTTGGCAATAGAGGTACTTTGAGGTGCTTTTTCAAGGTGGTAAAGTAGTATGAGAAAAAGTTGATCACTCCCAGCATCGAGAAGTATTTGGAACAGAAAGGCATCTTGACCATGTGGTCGTGGATACGCGCCTTCATCGTGTCATAGACTTTTACAAGGACTTCATAGGATTGAGGATATTTCCCATACTGCTTGTGATATGCCTCAAGTGCTGCCTTGTAGTCGGGATCTGGCATGATGGTGTACTCGACGTCAAAGTCTGGAGTCAGTACAAACAAATCGTCTGCTTTTTCTATTTTCTTTTGCTTAGCGATGATGCGGAATGAATTTGTGAATTTTGTATAGTCTCTGAAAATAGGTTTGTCGTGTGGATCAGGTGAGAAGGTATCGGCTAGTAGCTGTAAAACATCTTTTTTCAGCCTTTCTGGCCCTCCTGGCAGGTCAGGAGCCTCTTTTGAATCTGCTCGCAGGAGCGTCTGGACTGAACAATACGCCTGATCATCACCTGAAAGATGTTCCTTTGCATAGGTATGGAAGTTCAAGAAATCGGCATCCGAGGTTTTGGCTTCAATTTTACCCGACAGCTCCTCCCACATCTTGAGATAGGCCTCTTTAAATACCCCTCCGTTGAGATAGCCCTTCATGTCATAGTCAAGCATGCTGAACACCTGTCCAACAAGCGTCTTTTCGTAGGCATGGTGAATAACGGAATAGAGGTGCGCATCGCTGTTAAAGTGAAGGCTGTAAAAGGGAAGAGCATCATGTACGTAGATGCCTATGGCAAGTTCGTGCAAGATCTGATAGAGCTCTTGGTCAGTAAAGGCAAGCTCGCCTGATGCGGGCGCTGGGATAAAGAAGGAATGGGCCCTTTCAAATAGCGCCTGAGGCGTGTCAAAAAGCCCCTCAATAACTCCTACTCGACCTCCTACCCCGCCGATTTCACCACTTTGGGCCCCATTAGAAGGTGCAGGCCTATTTGGGTGTGTGGCGCGATACGATTTCTCAAGGCCGGTCTTGCCCAACATCTCATCAAATTGTTTTGTTGCTGGGGTGGGAGATGGCAGCGTAGTCCTCACGCCCATTCTGGATCCTGTAGGACTGAACTGGTGCCCCCCACCGCCTTTTCCTGTTGGCCGTGGAGGCTTGCCACCACCTCTGGGATCATTCTCCGGCGGCTTTTCGTCTTTATTTTGGAGTCGTTTTTGAGCGGCATCGTCAATATCTTTCGCTGGGCCTTTCTGGTGGTCGGGGAGGGTTGTTACTCGATGTCTCCATTTTGTAAGCTCTCCAGTTGAAGGCAAAAGCTTCGAGGGTTTAGCATTTGTTCCTGCATTAGTAATTATTCCATTTCTTACCGCAGCCCATGTCTGTGTGCCATCTTTATTTGGCTTTAAATAGATATCGTTTCCTTTCCGATCCTTCCCTTGGTAATTTCGTGGGTCGCATGTAGCCTCGAGGATACGTTGTCTATTTGCCTCTGTGTCATTTTTAAAATGTCCGTCTTGATTTCTAAAGATATGACCATTGATGGATCCATTGTCTGAAAATTTTGGGGGCTGAGTGACACCATCATCCTGACCATCCTTACCAGCCGCAACCATATGAGGCCAAACAGTTATACTCTTTTTTGCTGGTTGATAGACGAAGCTCCATCGTTTAAGCGATCCAGCCGAAATACGATGGAGAAATGCCTTATTTGACTCAACTGATAATGGATTGCAAATAGAACTTCCTGGAATGATTTGAGTCTGACCGTCGCGAAACTGTACCGAACCCACAAAATCATTATTGAGTTGCCAAAGTCGAATGGTATTACCTTCGCGGTCCACATAAGGCAAAGTAATCGAAATAGCATGTGCGAGTGTAGATTCATATAGGCTCAGTTCTTTATTTTTTGAATAGACAGCATTTTCTGAAATAGTACCAAGTGGTACAATGCTCTCCTTTAAAGGATCAAATATACAAACATCTCTTGATGACGAAACCACGTTCATCTCCTTTTACATAAAACTAACTCTACCATGATCTTCGCCTTTCAGTATTCGCTGAATGGCATCTTGCCATAATGCCAACT
>JAFEGS010000026.1 GCA_018239705.1 Verrucomicrobiota bacterium
TGAAATCAGGCTCCTTAGAAATGACAAAAAAATTTCTTTGTTTAGGATACGACATAAACGCTGGTTGTCAGGAAGAGTACTACAGCCCACTGCACCTTGCAATATTTTATGGTCATTCAGATATTGCACATTACTTGATCGATGAAGGGGCTAGTATTCACTATTCCAGCACCAACCTTCTAGTCTCATGTTTAGAGGTTGGGAATATTGAATTATTTGAACTTCTAATCAGTAAAGGGGTATCTGAAGAATCTCTTATCTCGCCTGACAATAGAAATTATGTGGTGCAATTATTATTGCAAATTCCTCATCAATTGAGAGATGATAGATACGTTAATGAAAAGAAAGTTAAAATGCTAAAATGGATGATAAACAAAAAAAAGATAAACCAGCTTTCTAGTCAAGAAATTATTAATAATATCAATCTTATTTTTCCAGAGTTGGTAGAGTATTTTTTGGATAAGAAATTACTCGATCCTAATTGTAAGACAGGTAATGGCTTGCCGCTGCTTATTGAAGCTGCGAGAGCGAGTGCAAACAGTAAATTAGAATTTGTAAGCGCTCTTCTTTTAAAAGGGGCAAGGGTAAATTCTGTGGATAATCAAAATCGAAATTTACTATTCTATTTGGTGGGGGGCATCTACTGGACTACCAGTCCTTCGGAATTCATTAAAAGAAAATCGCTAATCGAATTTGCAGTTCAGTGCGGTGCAGAGATAAATGCTAAGGATAAAAATGGGAAGACTGTCCTTAGTACGGTTACAAATCCTGCAATACGTGAATTTTTAATGAGCATTGGCGCAAAGTAGATCGTTAAATACACTGCTGCTTAAATTGATCTATTTTCCCCTGGTTTCACCTGGCTTTTTACACAAAGAAATTATTTTCCTTATCAAGCCAAGCAAATATTCTTGCTTCCAGGAAGCCTTCATGCGCCGTTTTTGTAGTCTCGGTCCCACCTTTGCCATTTAAATCTCGTCTCTTCCCCTATTGTGGTAGTCAATTGAGTTCTTCACGTGCTCATATTTCTCTTTTTTCTGTCCTCTTTTATCGGGGAATACATAGGGGCTATGTCGTGAGCATGCTAGGTGTTTTTCTTTTAGTAGTTTGAGGGCAAGACCAGTGATGGGGACAGAACGTGGTTTTCCGGTCTCTGATGTGGGATATTTTCTGTGCTGTAATGGAAAAAAGGATCTTCCAGCCTTTCAAGGTAAATTGGAATTTGATGTTACCATTTTTCCTTACAAGGGTAGTGACTCTTGGATTGATGCGAAGTTACATGAAATAAAAGATTGTCTTTCTTCTTCACAACCGCCTGAACCGCATCAAACTTGTAACCAGTGTCGATATCGAAGGCTCGTTGACGATGTCATCCGACAAGAGCCAGATGAAGAATGGATTGTCGCAGCTACGATGCGACAATAAGTTGGGGCAGTTTCTGCTATTTTGGATTGATTGCCTGACCATTCTCATCCGACTATCTTATTACAGTTACATAAAAATAGTCCTTTTTTGCCTATTTTCCCTGGGGAAGTTCTTCTAAAAAGAATCCCAGAGTTACATCGCGTTACATAAATTATGCCCAGAAAGGCACATATTTTGCCGTTTTCTTCGCCTTCTGATCGCCATAAGACTTTAACAGGCCCTTTTTAATAGAATCCTTTATGATTCTCGAGGCTATTGGATAATTTGAATCCTTGATACCCAGTCGGTTACGTAAGGAGATGTTCGTCATTTGAGTTCCGGACACCCACTGAAGAGAGGCATGTTGGTAGCAAGCTCGGATTTTGTCGTCTTTGCTCATATCTGTTAGCTTTGTAGGGGAAAATAGGACTGTGATTGTGCTGGTATCGGTAACCCGAAAATCAGGCGGAGGGAGTTGGAAGAGTTCCACATTGAAAATGACCTTGTCAATTCCACTTCCTCGTTCTTCACAAATTTTCAATCTACGCATAAACCGTGCTAACCCTTCATTGCGAGATCGAGGGGGCTCATCTATGAATCTAAGGGTATCGATCAGAGGGCGACCAGGGTTTGTAATTTCAATACGGTTATCAAAAATTTCGACCATTGGTCCATTTCCTGTTAAGACGAAATCTTGATGTATTAATGCATTGGCAACGAGCTCTCGAATAGCTATCTCTGGATAAAGCCTAACCTCTCGCCGTAATGCCGCGCCAATCTCTTCGCTTCTCGGAAGTTGATCGTTGATATATGCGATAATTTCCTTGAAGGCCGCGGCGTAACCTTTTTTGAAAAGGTGCTCCTTTAGAGTGTTGACTCTGTTTGGCCCTTGGTACATGACTACACGAAGGGCTTTTCGTCCTAACCGTCCAAATCTTTCTAAATCATGAGCAAATAATACTGCACCTATATTTGTAATGGCATAACGACCGGGCACGACTTCCTTGATAATTCCTTCTGCTTTCAATCGCTGTATAATGGTTGCACGATTGTCTGGGAGTGGTAGATCGGAAAGTTCGAAATAAGGAGAGTAGTCGATTTCTTGGAAGACCTGCTCATCTGTTAAGGATTCGCGAGCAATCCCCATCTCAAATGATTCGTGTTGAAAATGTTCCCATAATTTACGTTCTTTTTCAGGATACTCTCTTAGGTTTTTCTTATACGAGCCCACTCTAATAAATGCATTGTTTTTGAATCTCACTGGATGAGAAAATGCAGCTTGAATTTCCAATACTACTACTGGCAGGCCATCCACCAATCCTTCATGAAAGCAAGCTTCTATCCCAGGTGTTAGGTGATTGAGAAGCCAGCTTTCCAGTTCTTGGTTACCGTTTTTTCCCTGACCTCCAACTTTTTTCTTTTTTGGAAGAAATTGGGTGCCTACTATTTTGTGAGTAACATCACAAATCCCCCAGACCATGTATCCCCTGGGTTTAGAATGAAGAGCCGCTGAATTTGATAAGGCAGAGATGTACTCACCCATTTCTTCGTGGTTGCAATTATTACATTTAAATTCAATCCATTCAGTTTCACCTTGAGAAACGCATAATTCTTTGACAAATTGTTGTAATTCATCAGGTGTCATATCTACCTCATTGATACCGGACTGCAATCGTCTCTGAGTGAGACTTTCCAGCCTGTTTGGGGACTCGTGGATATATTTATCGTACATATTGGGGTTTTGTGCAAGAGAAAGGTTCCCTGAAATATGCCAGAGGATGTAATGAGAGTGTTTTGGTAGTGCCCTGTCTTTAGAGTAGTGAGCGGGAATGAGAACAATTAGAGCTCATCATTCATAGTTTATCGTTGAAAAAATGGGGCAAGCAGGGATTGAACCTGCGACCAACGGATTATGAGTCCGCTGCTCTAACCGCTGAGCTATTGCCCCGAATTGGGAAGTACCAACACTTGTACCACATTGGCGCCTTTTACTCAAGGCCTTAGACGTTCCACCAAAATCTAGTCAAGAAATCCTTGCCTTTTTACCATGTAATTCTATAAGTAAAGCAAGATTAAACGGCATATGAACATGGGGTCGATTGTATGAGGCGAATTACTTTGACGGTGGCTGTACTGCTATTTGGTGGGCTCCACCAACATGCGTATACTCAAGAACATCAGCAAAATAATGAGCACATCGAGGCAATCGAGCTGCCTGAAGATTTTGCGTTCCAGGCAGGCAAAAATGACTCCTACAATGCATATCTCCAAGCATATCTACAGGGCTCTTTTGATGCCAAATTCCCCAGTTCCGGCGTGGTTGTCACCATTCGCAATGGGTCGATGCTTTTATCAAATTTACCACACGATGAAACACTGAAGAAAGAGATCGTTGCCTATGCCAACACCACGGCAAACGCTTCATCGATTCTACACACAGATCACAAAGAGGCAAAGGTTTCTCTACAAAAGAGCGGCTACAGCGGCAGATGGTTTCCTCAGTCGACCATTCTCTACCCCACACAAATAGCAAACCCGCTTCAGGTGGCTTTTTCCGGCGGTCTTCGGTTTAACGGTAGATCAGCAGGCAGTGTCAGCACTCCAGTCACTTTTGGAGATCAGTTTCCGCTCTACAGATGGTCCAATCTTAAGATCGGGGACTTCATTGGCGATATGCAGCTCGAAATTGAGGGCGCGATTTTTGCCATTTTCAATCAATCAGAATATTCAAGCCCGTTGATCAACGCAGACTATTATGTTGCCTTGCCTTTGAGCTATGCCTACAACAGGTGGGCGCACCGCGTCAGAATTTATCACATCTCTTCCCACTTAGGTGATGAGTACATGAATCGCAGGCATCATGCCAAACGCTTAAACAAAAGCTTTGAGGCAATCGATCTTTTTACTTCCTACAACCTGACAGACCAGATCCGTCTGTATGGTGGTGTGGGCGTTATTGCTCACAGTGACTCAGAGATGAAGCTCAAGCCTTTGTATGCCGAATATGGTCTTGAGGCACGTGTTGGTCGTCGAGAGTGGAAGGAGCTCTACGGCGTGCCCTATCTTGCAATGCATTTTCGCAACTATCAAGATCGCGATTACGACATAGACGCCACCTTCGCACTTGGCTATGAGGTAGGTAAGATCAGTGGGCTAGGACAGAAACTTCGCGTCTCTCTTGAGTATCACAATGGTTTTTGCGACGAAGGACAGTTTAGCCGCAAAAGGTCTGACTACATCCAAGCCAAAGTCGCGTACGGATTTTAATCGGCCCTTTTAGAACTCTTTGCTAGCATCAACAAAGCCGAGCTCGCGGACAGGACTCTCTTTGTTTATTAAAAGCTTACCGGTGAAGAACTTGCGATACACGTTCATCGCCTGCTCGGCTGTCTGTACGCAGTAGAAGCAGTTACTGAGCCACTCAGAGCCAACTATAGTGCCATGCTTGAGGTTACACTGAAACCGGTGGGTGATTTTACTTTTCCACTCCTCTAGCTCTCCAACCAGAAGAATGGGGTTTGCAGCTGTGCAGCCTACTTTTCTTCGCACCTCTTCGAGGCTCAGCTCAAAGTCCGTCCCTATGCCACCGGTGACGAAAATGGGGAAGTCAAGATTGAACTCGCCTTGCCTCTCCACAAGCTCGCGGTGGCGGTAGGTCATCTTAGCTTCGATGTAGGGGTTCTGTTTTTGCTCATTCACGACAGATTGCTTGGTAGATCGAAAGTCTGAAATTCTAGCCCCAGAGAGTATATGAAGCTCTTTTGCTATTTTATTGCCAGTCTCCATTGCTCCGGGGCCGCCTCCGGTGATTAACATGAGCGGGGTGTCGGGCTGGAGAAGGGGATGGTTACTTTCGCCTCGAAAGTCAAGTACATTTTTTAATATATCACTAAGGATGGTATCAAACTGGCCTGAGAGGAGGTTTGAGCCATAGACGCCAAAGGTTGTCGCCTTGAGGAATACCTCGGATGAGCGTTTTGGCACAAACATGCCAGCTTCTTGGCCGGGCTTTTGCAGGTACTGCAAGATCCTTCCGGTGATCTCATCAACCCAGTAGACGGGAATGGCAAACTTATAGAGGTCGTTCAGCATCGCGCGGTCTTCGTAAGAGAAGAACTGGCCATATGCGAATGAGGGATAGAGGAAGTAGATGCCTTTAAGACAGAGGGCCACCTTTTCGCTGAGCAGCATTCGCTTCATGATGGGGGAGGGGAAGTAGCGCGTAAAGAGCACGCCTTGGCTTGTAATCACGCCATCTTCGATCTCTTTTAAGTAGGGGTAGGTAGGTTGCTGTTCGATAAATCGAGAGATGAGAAGCGCCTGTCTTGTGCCGTGAGAAATACCGGGAAACTCATGGAAGGAGGGGATGCGTACGGTCCAATCTTCAGCTGTGAGCGTCTCCATTTGATGGCCTTTGACAATAAACACCGCTGTACGCTCATCGATTGGCTGAGGTGCTGTTGTAAAGGTCTTAAATATCATCTGCTCATCTTCAAGATGTGCCTGGAGCTGGTCTCTATCTGAGAAGAAGACGTGTTCTTTGTAGGGCTCTAGGGTATAGAATTCGAGCGGAACATCGGTAATTTCTCGTTTCGATTTGCCAAACAGCTCATAGATGTCTCCGGAGGCGTTTGTGTCGGGCTGGAGAACAGACGCTGTAGTGTGATGGTATCCAGGTGCAAGCAGTTCATCTACAACCTTTGCAAATACGGTACGAACGTGTAGTGGCGCCGTGCGCACAAGTAAAATTTCATCGTCGTCTACGTTTCGTGTCGCATTTGGAAGCCACTGCTGATGAAGCTGTAAAAGATCTCTAAGCCCGAATTGACCTATGAGTCCTTTGGCAATGGTCGGCAAAAAACTGAAAATGGAACCATCATAGACCACTTTGCCATGCTTTAAGGCAAGGTAGGCGACTGTTCGGCCATCAATTTCATCGAGGATAAGTGCATCGCTTCCCTGCATGCCGCCAAGTGAAAGCAGTGGTCGTCCACGGCGGTCAGATCTGCCAAACATCCGGGAGAGGTACTCAGGCTTACGAACGCGGCGCCGCTCATCTGCAGCAAACAGCTTGCCAATATAGGCGCCAACTTGAAGGTGTGTGAGCATTTCTCGGGCAATAGGGCCAATAGCCTCGAGTTTTACTATAACTCGCGCCTCTCCTCTCGTTCGCTCAAGCTGGTATTCAAGGCCGATTCCATTAATCCCAATTTGTGCAAGCGCGCTTTTCAGGTTAAAGATCGTGCTATGCGGATCGATCTCAAACCCAACAAAAGAGGGGAGAATATTTTCTATCAGTACGGCTACTTTTAGCTCCTGTTCACTTACTTTCTCCAGCTCTATAATCTTGCCGTCTGGTGTCACTAAGTCAAAGTGCATAAAGACTTTCCTCGTTCAAAACTTCACTTTACATATAACGCAACACAATGTCGAGAGAATAATTCATTTGCGAGAAAATCCTAACCACGGATAATAAGGAGATTTAATCTATCGGTCATCTACATGAATTCTTCTCAACACTCTCAGATCCAACCCCGCTCGTTCGGAACTCATGACGGCACTTTCCATGCAGATGAGGTCACCGCTTGTGCACTGCTTGAACTCTTTGATTTAATCGATCACGACAAGATAAAACGTACTCGATCGGCCAAAGAACTTTCCACCTGCGAATATATTTGTGACGTTGGCGGTATCTATGATCCTGAGTCAAAGCGCTTTGATCACCACCAGGTCGAATACAAGGGAATGCTCAGTAGCGCCGGAATGATACTTGAGTTTCTCAGGAATCAGCGCTACATCACGCAGAAGGCATTTGATTTTTTAAATAATTCTTTGGTTCGAGGGGTCGATGCTCATGATAATGGCAGAGATCCTCAAATAGTTGGCTTTTGTACCTTCTCTCAGATCATCTCTAACTTTACCCCTATCCATTACGATGTCGAGCCGGCGGTGCAAGACGCTGCTTTTTTTGAAGCAGAGCAGTTTACGCTAGGCCATCTTCGACGCTTGATGCAGCGGTTTCAGTATAACCAGTCGTGTCGCGATGCTGTAGCTCAGGCTATGGCCGACTTTCGTGACTGTTTGATTTTTGAGAAAGCGCTTCCCTGGATGGACTCCTTCTTTGAGTTAGAGGGAGACAGGCATCCTGCACGTTTTGTGATTATGCCTTCAGGGAAATGCTGGAAGCTCAGAGGCATTCCGCCCAATGTTGACGACAAGATGAAAGTGAGACAGCTCCTGCCAAAAGAATGGGCAGGTATGCTCGAGCAGGAACTGCGCGAAATTTCGGGTATTGCAGGGGCTCTCTTTTGCCATAAAGGCCGCTTTATTTCGGTGTGGCAGTCAAAACAGGACGCTCTCGATGCATTACAAATTGTATTACGGTATGGGTATAAAAAATGAAAAACGTCTTTCTTCGCATCATTGATGGCGAGCTTCCGTGCGATAAAGTATTTGAAAATGAACGCATCCTGGCATTTAAAGACATAGCTCCTGCAGCACCTGTGCATATCTTGATTATCCCTAAAAAGTCGATTCCCAACATCGTGTCAGTGGGTAAAGAAGATGCTGCACTGCTTGGTGAGATGATCTTGGTTGCCAATCAGCTCGCACATGAGTTCCATATTCAAGATGGTTTTCGTCTTTTGACAAACAATGGCAAAAATGCCGGGCAAATCATTGACCATCTGCACCTGCATTTGATAGGGGGCAAACAGCTCGGGCCAATTGCGTGACATATACCCCAAATGATGTACGTGCCCGTGCCCGTGCCCGAAAGTTTTATGTGGGATACATGAAATTCACAAGCTATCTGTGCCTGTTTCTGCTTACAAGCTCCACAATATACTGTGGGTCACCGCTATCCATCACCAAGAGAGTGCAGGCACATCTCACCATTGGTGATCCTCAGAGTGCAAAGGCAGAGGTAGAGCTGCTTTTGCAAAGTGATCCCGATAATCTCGAGCTTTTGCGGCTGCAGATCCACTGCCTTGCTGCTCTACAAGACACGGCGCCGCTCTTGCGCTCCTGGCGCCAGTACTGCCAAATAAAAAAAGGTGAGTATGACCGACCGCTCATGGAGGAGGTCTCCTGGTCGATCATCCGCAAAGCAAGCTGTAGCACATCTCCGGTGATTCGCTTTGAGGGGATGCTGTCGGCATTTTTTTCAAACGATGCAAAGGGCATACCCATTTGC
>JAFEGS010000270.1 GCA_018239705.1 Verrucomicrobiota bacterium
CATATGCAACTCAAAAACATACACTCGTCCTTATAGTTTGTATTTCGCAAAATTATACAAAGAGGTTGATATAGGGCTCAAGAGAAACTGCTATAGACCTTCCACAGCGCTTTTGAGAGGGGGACGATTTTGGCGTCTGGCTCGGCAAGAAGCTGCTGCCATTTTGCTATAGGCATCCACTCGATCATTGGGTACTCCTCAGAGCCCTCATTTCGCCGCTCCTGCTTTAAAAGATCGAGCCGCACCCACATCCCTATGTCGTAGATCCCCATCTTCTCGTCGTAAAAAAGGCCCAAAGGATGGATCTCCTGGATCATTTTCTCTCCAATATGGGCCTCTTCCTCAAGCTCCCACGCCAGCTGCATAAAGAAGTCTACTTCACCGTGGGAGTAGGCCCTTGCTTCAATCGTTCCTGAAGGGATGCATTCGTAGTAGCCGCCATAGGTCGATAGCTTCATATCTCGCTTTCCAACCAAAATATGGTCGTCAGACAGGCAGAGCCCACTCACACTCAATGGACAGACGTTGAGCGATTTTCGAAGCTCGGGATGGTACTGACAGGCAACAAAATGGCGATACTCTACAAATTGGCCGAAAATCCGCTGCTCATCGTGTGAGACATAGCTCAGAAGTGGTGTGTTGTAAAGATTATTTTTTACCTCATTTTGCTCTTGCCAGATCTTTTCTACCTCAACTTCAAAAGGCAGAGGTAGCTCTAGGAGCGGCTCTTGGCTCAGGTGAATCCTGACTTTAGACGAAAGAGGATAGTACCTTATTTCATCGTATTGGTAGCTACTTCCAATCTCCATACTGAATCCCCTCTCCTAAACTAATAGCGCGACAGGCTACTTTATCACTCAAAATATCGTCTAAGTGCCTCGGGTGGACACCCGGTTTTTGGTTACCCGATCGCAAGATTGCGATGTTTACTCCTTCTACAAAATGGTCGCCTTTATTGATAGGAGCAATTGCGTGGAGGCGCCGCTTTGCAAAGTGGTAGAGCTCCATCTCCTCTTCCTGGACAGCCTTATAGCCCGAGCCGGCCATGGCCTCCATCTCGCGAATGGCTCTTACCATCTGCGACAGCTCTTCCGGCTCGATGGCAAAGGCGTGGTCTGGACCCGGCAGGCGCCGATCAAGCGTAAAGTGCTTTTCAATAACGGTAGCACCTAGTGCTACAGCCCCAAGAGGTGCCACAATAGGGTCTCTACTGTGGTCAGAAAGACCAATTGGTCTCTGGAACACTCTATGCATCCACTCAATTGCTCGAAGGTTCATCGCTTTTGGCGTTGATGGATACTGCGCACAGCAGTGTAAAAGGGTAAGATCGACTCCCCCGCATTTTTTAAGAAAGGATACTGCCCACTGGATATCGGCAACAGTCGATGCACCTGTCGAGAGGAGAAGCGGTTTTTTGCTCTTTGCAGCAAGCTCGAGTAGCCTGACGTGGCTGATCTCATACGAGGCAATCTTATGGCGCGACACAAAGGGATCGACCGCGGCAAAATCTTGAGGCGAAAAGGGCGTCGACATAAACTCAATGCCCACCTGCGCACACATCTTCGAAAGCTCTGACACCATCTCGTAGGGCATAGCTAATTCTTCAAATAGGCTCGACATCTCCTCTACAATGCCGGCTTTACTCAAATAATTACTTTTACCTGCGTTTGGGGCGTAGATCGTCTCGGCTCGATAGGTCTGAAACTTCACCACATCGCACCCGGCCTCTTTGGCTACGTTGATGAGCGCCTTGGCCATCTTCAAGTCGCGCTCATAGGAGCCCATGCGCCAATTGGAGCCCGCCTCTGCAATAATGAGGGTCTTCTGTATGGGTTTGTAGGGCGTGAGCTCTGCTCGAAATACTTTTATGGGAATGTCTAGACACTCTTCTTCGAGCCTGTAGGCGGTCTCTTCTACACAGCTAAAGCCGGCCTTCTCAAAAATATGGACGGAGGCGCAGTTGTGCGTCTTGATCCTGGCGTAGAGGTCGTCATAGCCTTGCTGGCTTGCATAGTGCAGCGCAGCTCGCAATAGCTCTGTGCCAATCCCCTGGTTTCGCTTTTGAGGGTCTACGATAATAGAGACCTCCGCCGCCTGCCTATTTGGGCGGGCAAGAGTGGAAAAGGGATCAAAACCAATAAAGGCAACCCTCTTCCCATCGAGGTGGGCAAAGAGAGAGGGAAGGTCTTTCAGGAGAAAATACTTTTCAAAATAGTCGCCAAAAGTGCTTCTCTGCATATGCTTTTGGTGAAAGGACATGAGGGCTGTTTCTGGATCTGATCTCCAGGCGTACAAAAGCTCTTCATGCTGAGCTGTCTTCTGAAGCGGTTCTAGAACAAATTCGACCATCGAGGGACACCTTATGATTTTTGGACTATATGCGCATTGATCAATGGCCAGTCTGGGTGCTGGTCAAGAAGTCTGCAAATATCCTTTAAAACAAATTGATGATTATCTGGATAGAGATTTTCTAACAATCGGCGAATAAACTCAAAATCTTCCGGCGTATCTACGGTCAGACGGAAGCGAGACTGGTCCTCTTTCTGCTGGATGTT
>JAFEGS010000271.1 GCA_018239705.1 Verrucomicrobiota bacterium
ACAGGTAGGCTTAATAGATTTTGGGTGGGCCTCTCGTCCAAAGACAGAATCTTCCAAACTCTGGGAACATGGCAGTTATGGAACCTATACCTATACTGCGCCTGAGCTACTAGAAAATAAACAATTTAATCGCGACGGTGGATTTGGGACTGATATGTGGGCGCTCGGGGCGATATGGTATCAGAAGCATTTTAAAACCGATCCTCCATGGTTTTCGCTTCTCGACAATGTCACGTCAACACCAACCAGAGCAAAGCAGGAGCTACCGGCAAAAATGAGAGAGAGCGTCGAGCGCGAGACCAGCAGAATCCGCAAAGGGTTAGAGGCAAAGCCGAAATCTCAGTGGGGAAAAAAGGAACATACTGAAGAGCTGATATGCCGGCTGTTAAGCGTCGATCCTTCCAAGCGTCCAGATATCAAGACACTGAAGGCTGATTTTCAGAAGCTCAAATCGGGAGAAGTTATGGTTCCCATAACTGCTCCTAGGATAGAAAAACCGGTACGTAAGGCCCCGGAGTCTTCGGTCTCGGATTTGCAGCTTACTGGTGGCGACGTGCATACACGACTACAGTGGGCCATGAAGAACCATGCAGCTATGCTCGCTAGTAGTACAGCTTCCCAGTCCGATGAGACACAGGAGGTATGTAGACTACTACTCGAAAAGATCTTGGGCCATTCAGGAAGGCTCAAGCAAAGCGATAAGAATGTACTTGTTCCCCCTCCGACGTCATGGACGCAGGATGAGCGAAAAATGCTCATGAAGGTTATGTGGAGGGCAGGATTTCTCACAAAGGCAGAGCAAAAGATCCATAATAAATTATTAGCATAATTGCTTTTAAATATTTTCATGTGATATACTTCTTTCCTGCCTTCTATAGGAGCTAATTATGCTAACAAAACTGACAAAGACATCTCCATTAATACCAATTGTTTTAATTGTGGCGTTAATTGCATGCTGGATAGAGCTCGACCTCTATGCACCAAGCTTTCCACAGCTCATGCACCACTTTGGAACCGACGAGCAGGCCATTCAATGGACTCTGAGCCTCAATTTTTTTGGGTTTTTCATCTCAAGTCTTTTTTGCGGACCTCTTGCAGATAGCTTTGGGAGAAGGCCCGCCCTCATCGTTGGCACCGCTATCTTTGCTTTAGGCAGCATCATGTGTGTACTTGCCTCGAACATGCCCATCCTTATGCTAGGACGCCTCATTCAAGGCATCGGTGTAAGTGCCCCTGTAACCATCTGTATAGCTGTTATTGCCGATATCTATCAGGGCGATCGACAGGTAAGGCTCTTATCGAGAATGAACAGCACTGTTACCATCGTTATGGCCGCAGCGCCAATTGCAGGCGTCTTTCTAACCGATAATTTTGGCTGGCGATCGAACTTTGTTGTCATTGCATTTGGAGCTATTTTGAGCACCTTTTTAATGGGTTTTCTGATTCCTGAAACACACGACAAAGAGAATCGCCAACCCTTCAATCTCAAGCAGCTCATTGGGGGATATCTCACCCTCCTGAAGAGCCAATCTTTTATGTTCCTGACGCTGGGGCTGTGCTTTATGGTGGCAGCCTACTTCGTGTTTATTGGGATTATCCCTCTGCTCTTTATGGAAGCGCTGAAGATCGACATCAACTCCTACGCCTTCTATCAAGGCTCTGTTGTGGGGATCTTTGCACTCCTTAGCCTTCTGATACCCTCTGTCTTAGATCGCTTTGATGTAAATAAGCTCTTGCGCTTTAGCCTGATTCTATCTCTCCTGTCGGGTATAGCGATGTTCTTCCTGGGTGCGATGGTCGCAGATCATCCTCTGCCAATTACCATTTTGATGTGTAGCTATACTGTGGGGCTTGTATTGCCTTGCTGCGTGCTCTTTGCACAAGCTATGGATATGTTTCACTCTCTTCGAGCAAGTGCTTCATCGCTTATTCAGAGTCTTCGTATGCTGACGATGTCTGCCGCGACCTATCTTGCCGGTGTCTTTTATGATGGAACCTTTTTTCCTGTGAGCATCGTCATTATGGCGCTCATCATCATCGCCTTCCCGATGGCCTTAAGCGCTATTCGTAAAAGGCAGTTAACATAAAAGCCGTTTGCAGCTACGATGCAAAAAAACGGTGTGTGTATGAAAAACAGCTCTCAGATTGCAACAGATACTCGGGCGCAGACTGTCTGCCTATTCATCCTCAGCACTATCGGCATAGCCTTCGCGCTCGCGTGGCTAAAGCCGGTGATGATCCCATTTATTCTGGCGCTCTTCTTCACGCTGGCGCTTACTCCCATCATCGATTTTCAAACTCGCTACCTCTACCTAAGCCATAGGCTGGCAACACTGACAACGCTTGCCTGCGGCTTTTTGATGCTGACCCTGTTTTGGCTTATTATATCGACGTCGATCTCGCAGCTTATGTCAAATATTGACAACTACCAGCAGCAGATCTTTGACCTGCTTCAGGCTGTTGCCAAAACGCTTCATTTGGACAAGGAGAACCTACTGCCATCTATCCAGCAGTCTATAAAAATAGATTTT
>JAFEGS010000272.1 GCA_018239705.1 Verrucomicrobiota bacterium
CCAAGGAAGTAGCAAGCCATCCTGACTTAGTGGAGAACTTTTTCTATTCCCTTACGCCAATTGAAGTGCAGGGAACGCTCTCGCACAAGTTCTTGAACAGGCTCTTTACACTCTGTCTGGAAGCTGCCCCGCTCCCACTTCCGAAACAAGATAGCTACCTCTTCAGAACAGAGACAGAAGACCAGCACACCTTCGCAGTCCTGCGCATTAAAGATCCTGCGATGAAAGATACCTTCCTAAGCGCACTCGATGTTCTTCTCGTAGATAAATTTTTTATATCGACAGCAGTTACCTTTCAAGGCTGCTATATCCTCGGCTATATCCACTCGGCCTCTGCTGAGCATACACAAGAGCAGTTTATCGCTGCACTTGAACAGGCAATTGCTGAAGGCCTTGCAAAAATCCGCGGGCTGAGGCAGCTGCGCCTCGCCTTTCCAAACCTACCAGTTTCGCTCGATCCTCGAATTGGGGGCGATGTCTATTCAGCAATGATCCTCAAAATGCTTTTTGAAGGGCTGATGAAGTATGGCAATGATGGAGAGCTCACCAACGGGATCTGTAAGTCAGTAGCTATTTCCCCCGATGGAAAAAAATATGTCTTTACACTGCGCGCGACAAGCTGGTCCAACGGCACTCCTGTCACCGCTCACGACTTTGCCTACGCCTGGAAGAAGATCCTCTCCCCCAATTTTTCTACCCCCTACACCTACCTCTTTTATCCGATCAAGCATGCTAAAGAGGTGAAAAATGGCAATGTTTCCCCTGATCAACTGGGGTTGCAAGCCTGCGACGACCATACGCTCCTTGTTGAACTTGAACATCCGGCTCCCTATTTCTTAGAGCTTACAGCACTCTCCATCTATTCCCCCGTACCGCGCTCTCTCGATGAGACACACCCAAACTGGGCTCATCAAATAGGCCAAGGATATGTCTGCAATGGCCCTTGCCAGCTTACCAAAATAAGCCGCTCTCAGGGCGTGCTGGAACTTACAAAAAATCACCTTCATTGGGACATCGATCCGCTCCAGCCTGACAGAACGGTTATTATGCAGGCACATGACCATTCCGCTCTCGAGATGTTCAAGAATGATGAAATTGACTGGCTTGGAAGCCCTCTTCAGGCGTGGAATCCAGATCTTTTAACCGACTATCGAGACCAGGTGGAATCGCTCGTCACATCCGGCATTTTCTGGTGCCAGTTTAACGTCACACGCTTTCCTTTTCACAACACGAAGCTCCGACGAGCCTTTGCCTATGCTATCAACCGCAAAAAGCTGATCGAATCATTTGCCTATGCAGGCTTCCCCGCATACAGTCCACTGCCTCGCATGCACACCCAAAATAACGAAATGATGGCAGATGACGGCAATACAGAAAAAGCGTGCCAGCTCTTTCACGAGGCACTTGAAGAGCTAGGGATTTCAAAAAAAGACTTTCCAGAGCTTCTCTTTATGCATGGCATAAAGAACGTATTCCTCACCAATGTGATTAAATATGTTCTAGGCACTTGGCAAGAGCTCTTTGGCATTGACTGCAAAGTCGAAGTGTATGACTGGAGCACTATTTTATCCAAAATAGTGAAGGGCGATTTTCAAGTGGGATTTATCTGCTGGGAAGCATGGGTAGATGACCCTATCTATACGCTCAACTCCTTCAAGTATGGCAAAGAGAAGATCAACCCCACCTGCTGGGAAAATAGCCACTTTCAAGAGCTATTAAATGCAGCGGATCAGATGACTGACTTGAAAAAGAGAAGCGTCTATCTGGCGAAGGCAGAATCAATTTTGATTCAGGAAATGCCTATAATCCCCATCTTGTATGAAGCACAACAATTTATCAAGAAAAGTAACGTAAGCGTCCCCGTACACATAAATACGGGAACGTTTGGGTTCCGATCGGCACTAATCACAAAAAATGTACCTGCTCATCCGCCTAGCTCGTGCTCGGAGACGGCTAAGGATGGACAGGCACCAAAAAACACGAGGAAATTATCATGATTACACAAACGCATCAAGATCTTGAGCTTTTGGATAAGGCACGCGCAGTAACGGGCCATCCTGCTTGGCAGGGATCCATTAGCGAACAAGAAGCAAATGCGCTGCTTGAGAATCAGCCTCCTATGACCTATCTACTACGCCAAGACACAAGCGGCGAGTTCGACTTCTGGCTCTCCCACAAAAAAGATGATGGCAACATGCACCACAGACACTTTACGCTCAGACTCTTCCCAGATGGCTGGTTTTACGCCAACTGGAGAGCAACTCCACGCGAAGGCCTCAATGACTTTATACAAGGAGCTCTTGTTTGTACTGAGTAATTAATAGCCTTGCTTTGTAAAAGCAGAGCGAGGCTGTAATTATAAGGGGGAGCGAAGCCAGCACCCAAAAGAGTGTTGGCTGGCAATGGAGCTCTCCCATGAGTACAAAAACAGGCGCAAATCCCGTCAGCCACTGCAGAAGTGCTGTAAAGATAAAAAACAGCGTCTGCCTAGTGGCTGCAAGCAGGCCCATCCCAATGAAATAGACC
>JAFEGS010000273.1 GCA_018239705.1 Verrucomicrobiota bacterium
TCAATGTCAAAGGCGGCGAGACTACATGCGGCTCAAAAATACTCTCCGGCTACTATTCCCCCTATGATGCCACCGCCATTCGCCTAATCGAAGAAGAAGATGGCATCATCATCGGAAAAACGAATCTCGATGAGTTTGCCATGGGCTCATCTACTGAGCATTCAGCCTTTAAGATCACAAAGAACCCGTGGGACTTAAAGTGCACTCCCGGAGGCTCTTCCGGCGGCTCTGCTGCTGCCGTTGCAGCACGATTTAGCCCAATATCGCTTGGAAGCGATACAGGAGGCTCTGTGAGACAGCCCGGCGCTCTGTGCGGCATACCAGCCTTCAAGCCAAGCTATGGCCGTATCTCTCGCTATGGCCTTGTCGCCTACGGCTCATCGCTTGACCAGATAGGACCCTTTGCAACTAATGTCGAAGACATTGCTCTTTTGATGCAGGTCTGCGGCAAACACTGCGAAAAAGACTCTACAAGCATTCCACAAGGCGAAGACACCTTTTTACAAGACCTCAAAAAGCCCATTAAAGGTTTGAAAATTGGTATTCCATGGCAGTTCCTCGAGGGCCTACACCAGGAACCAAGACAAAACTTTGACAGAGCCATTAAAACACTGCAAGATCTCGGAGCCACCATCCAAGAGGTCGACCTCTCTATTCTCAAATATTCTTTACCTACCTATTACATCCTCGCTACGGCCGAAGCCTCTACAAATCTGGCTCGTTTTGATGGAATACGGTATGGAAGACGCTCTACAAATGCCAAGAGCCTTGAGGAGGTCTATGACCTCTCTCGACAAGAGGGATTTGGGGCCGAAGTAAAGCGGCGCATACTTTTGGGCACCTTTGTCTTGTCCTCCGGCTACCAAGATGCCTACTACCGCCATGCACAGAAGGTGCGAACACTTATTATACAGAAGTATAATGAAGCATTTGCCTCCTGCGATCTCATCGCCACACCCGTTGTACCGAACGCTGCATTTGAGCTTGGCAGCATCAAAGATCCTATACAGATGTATCTTGAAGATATCTACACGATAGGTGCCAATCTTGCAGGCCTTCCTGCCATGAGCGTGCCATCGGGCTTTACAACCGATAATAAGCCTCTTGGTTTACAGCTGATAGGCAGACAGCTTGCTGACAGCCTGGTATGTCAGGCGTCATACGCCTTTCAAGAGGCTACAGGCCATCATCGCTCCATTCCAACTTTTGAGGTTAAATAGGTATGAGTACTCACAAGCATCATCATAGTGACTGGGAACCGATTATTGGGCTTGAAATCCACGTCGAACTCAATACCAAATCAAAGCTCTTCAGCTCTGACAGAAACCATTTTGGAGATGAGCCAAACTCCAACATCTCAGAAGTAAGCACGGCCCTGCCGGGATCGCTGCCTGTAGTCAATGCTGAAGCAGTGCAAAAAGCAGTCCAGTTTGGCCTCAGCATAGGCAGTACGATCAACCTCGTCAGCCAGTTTGACCGCAAATCCTACTTCTACCCCGACTGCCCTCGAAATTTTCAGATCACGCAGTTTTACCATCCCATCATCTCAGGCGGCTCAGTAGTTGCTGTGGTTGATGGCCAGGAAAAAGAGTTCAAGATAAGCCATGCGCACATCGAAGACGATGCCGGTATGCTCAAGCACTTCTCCACCTTTGCCGGCGTTGATTTCAATCGAGCAGGCGTGCCGCTCGTTGAAATTGTGTCGGAGCCCTGCATCCACACACCTAAAGAGGCCTCTGCCTACTGTATGGCCATTAAAGCTATTCTTGAATATATCGATGCCTCCGACTGCAACATGGAAGAGGGATCTCTTCGCTTTGACGTCAACGTGTCGGTCCGTAAAAAGGGTGAAAAGGGTCTCAGAAATAAGATCGAAATCAAGAACATGAACTCCTTTTCGAATCTCGAGCTTGCAATCGACCATGAAATCTACCGACAGATTCGACTCTACGAAGAAAATCCAGATAAAGACTTTAAACACGTACTTGAGCAGGCTACGCATCGCTGGAACCCCGATAAGGGCATAACCGAAGAGATGCGTAAAAAAGAATATGCCAACGACTACCGCTACTTCCCAGAGCCAGATCTTTTGCCCCTCGTCCTTACGCAAAGCTATGTAGACGAAATACAAAAGACGCTGCCGGAGCTACCGCTACAAAAAGAAAAGCGCTATGTCCAGTCCCTTGGGCTTACTCCTTACCAGGCCTTCTTCCTGGCAAGCGATAAAAAGCTTGCAGACTACTTCGAAGTCTGCCTCAAGACATGCTCAAATACGAAAAACATTGCAAACTGGCTGATGGTGGAGTTTCCGGGGCGTCTCAAAGAGATGGGCCTGAGCCTTCCCCAAACGGCTATCTTGCCACAGCATATTGCACAGCTTGTCAACATGATTGACGCAGGG
Source organism: Verrucomicrobiota bacterium (assembly GCA_018239705.1). Classification (GTDB taxonomy): domain Bacteria; phylum Chlamydiota; class Chlamydiia; order Chlamydiales; family FEN-1388; genus SZAS-6. The sequence goes on from JAFEGS010000273.1 coordinate 2,402, forward strand.
ACTATCCATGGCAAAATCGCAAAAAGCGTAGCCGACGAAATGGTCGCAGCGCCAGGAATCACTCCACAAGAGGTTCTTGCAAAGAATCCACACCTGCAGCCTCTCAACGATAAGGC
>JAFEGS010000274.1 GCA_018239705.1 Verrucomicrobiota bacterium
CCCGGTACCATAGTATCGATCACCGATGCAATAAGTTCTAGTCGTGTGCTACTCTCTTCATTGCTCTTTGATGGCATGTCAAGGCATGCCTCCATGGCCTCTACGGCTATTTGAAAAAAACGATCCTTCAATGGCTGTAGTTTTTTGAGCTGCAGATGTTTTGTAATTTTTTTGCTTGCACCGGCTGTAAAGGGTTCGTCAGGTGAAAAGAGAAGGACAGACACACCATGGGCTACAAGATCGGTATAGCCCTCTGCTGCAAGTACGCTATCTGCTAAATCTTTTGTAAAGAACATCGTGGGACCATCAAGTTCTTCACAGGAAAGCTTGATTGCAAGCGATGTCACCTTCTTCTCTTGCGGTGAATTAAGGCCGCAGTTTGACAAATACTGTTTATACAAGGCAATGGCCTCTTTACTGTCTGCTCGCTCGATGCGCCCTTCCAAAAAGCGGGCATAGGCTGTTTGGAGCTCGTTTTCTGAAAAGAGCTTGTAGATCTCCTTGTGAGTAAGGATAGATGGCTCTTCGATTGCTTTCATATATTCGAGCACGCGCTCTTTTTCCAGGAAGGCAGCATGCTCCCTTTTTTCTTTTTTCAGGCAGTCTAAAAGAGCTGTCATCCAAAAGAGAAAGATTTCTGTGCTACAATGGGGTATACATGCGTTGAGAATATAGCAAGAGCCCTTTGCGGTGAACCCATTTTTCAAGCTTCTAAGCTCACTCTCTTTTTCCCATAAAGAGCTTTCTACCAGGATGGAGGCACCCTTTTCGAATTCATCTTTTGCACAGAGGGCTTTTAACGTGGGTTTCTGCACATCTTGCTCCAGTTGGGTAGTGAGCTCTTTTACTGCGGTGCTAGGGCGCGGTATCTCTTGTGTCTCTCTTTGGTATATGCCCTTTTTTATTCCCTCTTCAATAAATGTTTTACCTTTACTAACTACTTTTTTATTCCCAGATTTTAGGAGCTCTTGGACAAACAGCTTGAAGAGGGCGCGCCGCTCTTCTTGAGGATTGGGTCGAACCAGAAGGGTAAAATAGGTAGTTACACATTCATCCCAGCGCTTGTATGTAAAGCTCTTTTGCAGCATGGGGGTGGTAGTGAATACGTTGAGGAGATCGACATACTGCGTTTCCGACTCGTAAATCGTGTGCTGAGCCACTTTATGCCAAAGACGAAGGACCATTATTGTAAAGTCTTCGTGCGTGACGGCATTGTTGTCCTCTCCTTCAGTGCCTAAAGCTATGAGCCTGTCTGTGAGCAGTTTTACGATAGGGTAGCCTTTTAAAGCGGCGTTTGTATCGTCATAGGTGATAAATTGCCTCTTGTCGGTAAGGAGGCAATCGCTTAGGACTGCCAGGAGGGGAATATCGATCATTTTGACATTCCCCATAGTGATGTCTCCCTTTGTATAGGGAGAGGCAAACGCAGCATTGATGATCTTCATATAGGCTTCGATCCTGAGCGTATCATCTCTTTCGAATATCGATACGGGAAAGTTGAACATGATGCTGCAAAGGGTATACAAGGTCCTTGGCTCTTTGGAAGTGATCAGAAAATCTAACACTTCATTGAAGTGGTGACGCTTCTCTTTTGGTGCAAGCGAACATTCTGTCCAGTTCTTGCCAAGGATGAGTGATGTTTTGTAAAAGCAGTGAGGAGCGCCTTTAAAGAGGCCAGCGCTGAAAAAGAGGTCATTGAGCTCTCTCGCACACGCTGCATTCTGTTCGTACACTACACCACTACAGAGGCCAAGAGGCGAAAAAACGAGTTTCTCAAAAATGGGAGGCAGGAGCTCTCGCTTTTTGTTTCCTTGTACGAGGTAGTAGAGCATCGCAGTTACAATTTTTAGCCGCTTGCTATCTTCCTGCTCGCTCTTTGGAGTAGTATCAAGAAGGGTATGCATGAGACACACGGCTATTTCAAAAAAGCGCTCCCTCCAGGGCTGGAGGCTCGTACATTTGAGATGCTTTGTAACCTTTTTATTGGATAGAGAAGAGGTAAAGGCCTCGTCAGCATGCCAAAGAAGGACGTCGGAGCCGTCGCTTGCAAGATCTGTATGGCCCTCCTCTGTAAGTACAGCTTTTGCCAGATCAAGTATGTGGGCAAGAAAGGCCTTCACGTTCACAGGCTCGCTACACAAGAGCGCAATAAAGCCTTGAGTTATTTTTTGCTCTTCAGGCGAGTTGAGGGCAAGTTTTGGAAAAAACTGTTTATAAAGGGCAATGCCCTCTTTGCCCTTGAGATTGTCTTCTAAGAAGCAGGCGTAGACTGATCTGAGCTCATCTTTGGTAAGAATCTTCGACAGTTCCTTGTGGGTGACAAGAGATAGGTCATTGCTCTTCTTCAGGCACTCCAAAAAAATCTCTTTGTTAAGAGAAGCGGCAGCTGTCTTTTTCTCATGTGCCATGCAGTTTAAGAGCGTTTTCACCCAGAAGAGGAGGCTTTCATTGTAGACCCCACAGCCATTTAACACGCGGCAGCAGCTCTTTGCAGTGAAGCTATTTT
>JAFEGS010000275.1 GCA_018239705.1 Verrucomicrobiota bacterium
GCGCTACTTATGACGAGCACCCTATTTCGCAATTAAAATCGTATGGAGAAATGAGCCATGCGCGGTCTTTATTACATAAAACCAACGATTATACCTACAAAGGGGTCTTTCACTCGGTGCCTCCAAAACAGCTCTTTACAGCTCTTTCTAAAGATGAATTTTGCGACCAATTTGAACACTATAGGGAGAATGCAATTGTACTCTCCCCCAGTCCCAACAAGGTCCACAGCGATGAACTAACCTCACTAGTGCACAAAATGGGTCGTTTAGGCATAAGAGACTAACTATACTGCCTCTTGACACGCCTGCTGGAAGAGGTTTCGGGCACTCACCTCCATCGAGCGGATGTTAATGACCTCTTCAGTCATAAGCTTTCCTTGATAGAGGCCAGCTGCTAGCGCCCCAATCTTGTGGAAAAGTGTTGTTATGCGTCCCTCTGCCTCTTCCGACACACTATCTGGGAAGGTAAAGCTGCCCACCTGCAAAAGCTTTTTAATGAGAAGAGGTTTTTCTTCCGCAGGGAGTGCGGCAAGTAGCTCTCTTGCAGCAGCAATGTTCGCATAGCGGCTAGCATGGCTCTCTTGTAGTTTATGGTTGGCAAACTGCTCCAGGCAGGTGATCTGTGCCGCTTCGAGCTCTAAAAGCTCGGCATAGTGGGCGACGGGGCAGTACATCTCTGCATAGAACCCTGTAAGTGCTTCTCGACCCTCTTCGGCAGACCCGCTTTCGCTCAGGTAGCTTGCCAAGGTCTCGTCGCCGTTAATAGTACTAAAGGCCGTTTTTACATACTGCTTTAGCTGCTGCTGATAGGCCTTTTCTTGCGGGTTGTACGTTTGTAATACAAACTCTCCTGCTTCTCCGTTCAATCCACTAAACGCCACAAAGTCGGTGAAGGCATTTTGGAGGTTGTCCCATGAAGCATCTTGCATCACCGATTGATGACCTGGGTATCTTTGGAGGAACTGCTGGATAACTTGACCGCTTGCGAGCGCCTGGGTAAATAGATCCGAAAATGGAATACCAAAATCGCTTTGTAGAGCAGATACAATGCTTGATATAGCTTCCTGGCCATTTTCTATAAGCACGCGAAGCGCTCGAAGTGGAATATACTCACCCTTCCCCTCTCCGCTAATTGCCATGAATAGACCTCCCAAGGCAAACTGCGAAACAACAGCCGTAAGGAGGTGCAGCACATGTCTTACGGCACAGGGTACGGTATAATTTCCAGGATTGAAAATACCGCTACAGACAAACGCTATCTGCGTTGCAAGTATACCAAGTGCGTTGAGGCAATAGCCTGCGGCCTTCACTGTATGCTTTTGCAAACATTCAAAACGGCAAGCGGTTGCTATGTGCAAAACGTTAAGAAGCAGCCCTGAGGCAAGCGCGCCTACTGCTTCTGCAGTTGCTACAAAATAATTTAATAGATAGCCAGATCCTGCTAAGACATCGGCAAATACGCGGCCCACACGCCCATGCCAGGCAGTTTCTGAGGCAGATCGACTGATCGCTGTTCCTGCGTAGGAAACACCGGTAAAAATGCGAGAGCTGAGAGGCTCTATATGCGCAACGTCTTGAGAGAGATACTCATCTCCTACTGTTGGGAAGAAAAGTAGCGATATACCTAAGCTTAGTACTTCATTTGCTGTTGTCATTTTTACCTCCTAGAGGGTGTTTACCAGAATACGTAGCCTTCTTTAGCCAGGAACTCTGCGATTAAAATAGCGCCGCCTGCAGCGCCTCGGATCGTGTTGTGGGAAAGCAGCACAAACTTGTAGTCAAAGAGAGGGCAATGTCGCAGCCTTCCAATTGACACAGCCATGCCATGTTCCAGATCGCGGTGCAGCTTTGGCTGAGGAAAATCCTCCTCATCAAAGTAGTGGATAATCTGGCTGCAGGAGGAGGGAAGTTTGAGCTCCTGTGCGTAGGGAGAAAACTCTCTCCAGGCCCTCTTCACCTGATCAATCGTAGCGCTCTCAGAGAGCTTGACGGAGACCACCTCCAGATGACCCTCAGTCACTGGCACCCTGGTGCAGCTTGCAGAAATCTTGATAGGATAGGGCATAATCTGATCGCCTGTGAGTGTGCCTAAGATCTTGTTTGGCTCTTCAGTAAAGCGCTCCTCTTCTCCGGCAATATAGGGAATGATATTGTCGAGAAGGGAAAGGCTTGGAACGCCCGGATAGCCCGCTCCAGAGACCGCCTGCATCGTCACCACATGCGCCTTTTCGACGCCAAATTCGAGCTGCAATGGCCGTAGTGCTAGGGCCAGCCCAATAACGGCACAATTTGGTTTTGTGATAATCATCCCCTTTTGGGAATAGTTTTGTCTCTTCACAAGGGCAAGATGGTCGGCATTCACCTCCGGTATAACGAGAGGTACTGCCGGGTTCATGCGATGGCTTCTGGCACATGAGATCACTACATACCCGGCTCGCGCAAACTCCTCTTCGATGTCTCCGGCAATGGCGCCCTCGAGCGCCGAAAAGACAATAGTGCATGGGAG
>JAFEGS010000276.1 GCA_018239705.1 Verrucomicrobiota bacterium
ATTTTAAAAGTCAATGATTATTTGGTAACATGTAGGCGCTAAATAGAAATGTCGTAGTCCTCCCAAGTAGAAATGTCGTATTGAAAAAAATTTTACTTTATAAGCGCGCTAACCACACCAAAAAAGAATGCCTGACATACGTCGCACATTCCAAATACCTACTCTCTATTGCCGTGATAGTCGTTGCCTATAACATCGTGATCAACTCAGTTGAGATCGTCTGGAAGGATCAGCTCAGAAAACTCTATCCTGAGACAGCCGACTACAATGTCTACATAAGCCGCCTGCAGGCCATTCAGGGAGTTGTTGCTATCGTCATGTCTCTAGGCATATCATGGCTGATGCAATGTCTGGGGTGGATGAAGACAGCTCTTGTGACACCTCTTGTGATGCTCACCTTGGGCACCATCTTCTTTGGAGCACTCCTGTTTCAAGAACCAATCGTGATCGCCGTTTTTGTCGGCACAGTCCAGAACTGTATGAGCAAGGCATGCAAAAATTCATTCTTTGATACTACCAAAGAGATGGCCTACATCCCTCTTGACGATGAGAGTAAACTCAAGGGCAAGGCTGCTATCGACGGGATCGGCGCTCGGTTAGGAAAGTCTGGGGCATCACTTATCCATCAAGGAGTGCTGATTCTGTTCGCTACGATCTCTGCAAGCGTAGCCTATATTGGCATACTGCAGCTCCTCGCCTTGCTGCTCTGGATCGTTGCTATCCGCTACCTAGGCACCAGAGAGAAAAAGGTGCCAGAAATGGCGTAAGTTGATACAATGAGCCAACCTATGACAGCTTTACAAGATCGATCAAATTACCCTATCACCGTTGACAGCGTCATCTTTGGCTATGCTGAAGGCGCATTGCAAGTTGCTTTGATTGAAAGAGAAAGAGATCCCTTTAAAGGCATGTGGGCTATCCCTGGTGGGTTTATGGAGGGAGATGAAACCGTTGAAGAGACAGCCCATCGCGAGTTGAAGGAAGAGACTGGCCTTGAGAGCATATACCTTGAGCAGTTTCATGTATGTAGCTCACACGGAAGAGACCCCAGAGGTCGCACAATCACTGTTGCCTTCTTTGCCTTAATAGATTCAGACAAATACCACATGGTAGCCTCTCAGGATGCTCTTCAAGCCAAATGGTGGCCTGCCTACAAGCTGCCCCCGCTTGCCTTTCATCAAGATGAAATCTACCAAAAAGCGCTGCAGGCATTGCGCATTGCCGTAAAGACTCGGCCAATAGCGTTTGAATTACTGCCGAAATTTTTTACCCTCACTCAGTTACAGATTCTCTTTGAGCAGCTCTTCGGTATAGCCATTGACAAAAGAAATTTTCGAAGAAAAGTTGCAAAGATGGAGTTCATCGTAGCAACAGACAAAAAGCAAGAGGGCGAAAAGCATCGCCCTGCCACGCTCTACTATTACGATCAGAAGCGCTATAAAGAATTTTACAATATTTAACACTATAAATGCAAAATTTTTTATAGGCAGTTGACATATAAATATAAATATGATACAATTAAGAGAAAGTAACAAAATTAAGTAGCCATGAGAATTGAGAGTGTAAATTCATTTTTGTCTTCTAGCCCTATCTGGGACAGCTCTTTCGTCCATAGCGTTGGTCGTTCAGAGGGTGAAAAGACAGCTGTTGTAAGAGCTGGAGCCGGGTCCAATAAAGAAATGAGCTGGCTGCCTCTTGTAGATACCTGCAGCAGAGCAGAACAGACTCAACAGCCTGCAGCAGCACCACTCATATCACAGCTAAGCGCTGATGAAAGCAACCGGCTGCAAAAGCAGATTGCACATAAAGTATTAATGCTGAATCTTCTCAAAGTCTAACAAAAAAACTTTTTACTGTGTTTTGTAGCAGCATGGCAATGGTCATGGGCCCCACTCCCCCCGGTACGGGCGTAATTGCCTGAACTTTGGGTAAAACATGGGCGTAGTCGACATCTCCAACCAGGCGAAATCCGGAGCGCTTTGTTGGGTCTTCAACCTTATTGATCCCAACATCAACCACAACGGCACCAGGCCGCACCATGTCGGCTGTAATGAAATGAGGCTTGCCAATTGCCGCCACTAACACATCAGCAGAAAGGGTAACCTCTTTCAGGTTTTGTGTGTAGCTATGGGCTACTGTTACTGTCGCATTGCACCCGGGAGCATTCTGGACCAGCATGGCTGCTAAGGGCTTGCCGACAATATTACTTCTTCCCACAATCACCACATGCTTTCCTTTTAGATCAATCTTGTACTGCTCTAACAGCACCTTAATACCAAGCGGCGTGCAGGGATAAAAGGCGTCTGATTTTCCAAGCAGCACCTTTCCAAGGTTTACCGGATGAAAACCGTCCACATCTTTTGCCGGGCGTATTCGCTCTAAGACCTGTACGCTTTCTATGTGATCAGGGAGGGGAAGTTGAATCAAGATACCATCTACCGTATCGTCATCATTGAGCTGGTCGACGAGAGTAAGCATGTCAACAGTGGTCTGTGGAGTGATAT
>JAFEGS010000277.1 GCA_018239705.1 Verrucomicrobiota bacterium
TGTTTGTAAACTAATTTTCATCAGAACGCCCTGCCCTCGTCTATACATTCACCGCAAGGTAAGACAATTGTATTGGTAGGCTCTCGTTTGTTAAACATAGTTCAGATGATCGAAGTAGTTATAATAACTGTTGTTAAAGATTAAACTCGAGACGGCTATAGAAAGTAAATCGCGTCAGCCGATCTTTTCACCGCAAGAAGAAAGGTATGTCTGAAGATCTAGTATCTCTCCTTTGATACCAAGCTCCTGCTGGGCTTCCTGAAGCGCTCTCTCTTCTCGAAAACGAGTCTCTTTATCATCAAGATCCCATGCAACTTGGAGAAGCCTCGGGCTTTCCTGTTTCGATGTTATAACAAAATCTACTTCATGGCCATTTTTAGTTTTATAGTAGTATACATTTTTACCTTGCCGCCGCAAATCGAGATATATAAGATTTTCAAACTCTTTCCCATAGCTATCTGCAGCTATAAAGGTATTTGCACGAAAGAGGCCGCTATCAATTACATATATTTTTTTTGGATTTGTCTGAATTTCTCGCGCGGATTCGGAAAAATGGGGAACGGCAAAGAGAAGATAGGCATCTTCAATGTACTGTACATAGGTGTACAGTGTATCTTTGCCAACCTTAAAGCCTTGGCTTTTACAATCATTGTAGAATTTATGTATTGAAAATGGCGCAGCAGCATTTTTGATGAGCGAAGCAATCAGGTATCTGAGCAATGCAACATTGGTCACGTTATGTCGTTCGATAATATCTCGCAGAATCACTGTTTCTACATAGCCTTGCAGTGTCTCAAGGCGCTCGGGCGCGGAGAGGAACTGCACAGCGGGGAAACCCCCAATCTGCAAGTAGCTAAGGAACTGCTTCCTCAGCTCATCGAATGTTTTTTTTCCAAAAGGTTTTTTTGGTAATGGCTGTTTATGAGTCTCTAGAAATTCTTGAAAACTAAAAGGCCAAATTTCAGTTTCTATCGATCGACCGCGGAGTGAAGTGGCAATTTCTTTACTCAAAAGCTTGGCTGAAGATCCTGTTAAATAGATCTGTACCTTTTTGCTGTCAAAAAATCGTCTTATAACAAGCGCCCAGTCTGCTATATTTTGCACTTCATCTAAAAAGAGATAGCATAGACGTGTGTGGTTTTCAGGGAAAAGGGTAAAAAAGTCGTCTATGAGTTTTCCCATGGCTTTATGGTCCATTGGAAGTAGGCGATCATCTTCAAAGTTGATATATAAAATGCTTTCTAAGGGAACATTGTTTTGAAGCAGCTCGAGTACTTTCTGCAGTGTAAAATAGGTTTTACCGGCACGTCTCATGCCAATCGCCACTTTTACAAGGTTTGGGGCGTTGTAAAAGGCTGCACGACGCGCTGTTCCTCGCTTTACTTCCTCGAGTTTTTCATAAAATTCCTCTAGCAGAGTTGGAAGCAGGTTTACCATAAATCTCCTCTTTTCCCTATCATTCCCTATAAGGAAAATTCTGTCAATACTTTCCTTACTGAAAAGGAAAGAATCTCGAATTTAGGCATTATGAATTTGTAAACACCCTCTAAGATCTTCAGTACTACTTTTTTAGTTTAAGCAAATTTTGAGGAAAAGCAAGCTGCACTCCCTCGTCTATACATTCACCGCAAGGTAAAACAATTGTATTGGTAAGCTCACGTTTGTCATATCCTGCTGACGTTATCATGTGGGGACCATTGACAAATTGTTGCGCTGTGCGATACCATACCCCGATTGTGTTGCTCTATTCAAAAAAACTAATATTGCTTACTAGGAGTGTTATCATGATTGTGGATAGTATTAAAGAGTGTTCTCAAGATCTGGAGATTTTCAAAGAGTTAGCAAAACCCTTTTTTACCAAGAAAATGACCGAGCTGGATCAAGAGGCTATTGCAAAGCGCATTAGCAAAATTGGAGCGCAAGATTGGGTAGATGTGAGGGATAAGGTGCTTCCTTGTATTACGCAGGGGATGGATGTCTTTTGTGTAAAAAATATGTTAAAAACTGTTCATGCCTCTGTGAAGACTGCCAGGCTAGTTGCTGAGAAGAAAGTGGAAGAAGCCATGATAGAGGCTGCAAAGAGAGCTGAACAGATAGCAAAAGAAGACAAGCTCGATGCTGAAAAGCATGCGGCGGCTCTTTATACCGAAAACATGGGCGATGCTGAAAGAGAGGCCATACTAGGGACTGTGCGCCACATCAATATGGATAGAAGGACCTTTGTCATCCGGAACTCAAGTTCTCTTTTTACCGAAGAGATGGATGGAAATGGGAGAGTTGCCATTTTGACAGCCGCGTACCAGCTCGATGGTGCATTCTCAGCAAGCTACGCGTTAGCAAAGCCCTATATTACTGAGGAAATGACCGGAGAGGAGAGAGCAGTCTTCTTAAAAGGCTGCCAGAAAATTGTAAAAAATTATTGGCACGATATACAGGATTGGGCTCTCGCTTTTCACATTAATGAAATGCATGATGATAGTCCGATAAAAATTATCTTTAAA
>JAFEGS010000278.1 GCA_018239705.1 Verrucomicrobiota bacterium
ACTGCTTTGAGTATAGCGAGCATAGTCAATTTATACAGCCGCATAGCTTCTAATTGGAGCTCTTCCGATGGGTGTTGGATGAGATTTTCATACTGTTCAAAAAATTGCGCTTTTGGAAAGCGCTCACAGAAGCCGGCTATGCGCTTGATATGACTTGTGTAGGGCTGCTGTGAATCTGTACTTGGCCATGTCTTTAACAGCTCCAGGATGAACGGTTTTAATTCATGCGCATCAGGTTTGTCGAGACAGTCATGGATCATGCTGCAGCATGCCTGCAGGAGCTCCGGCTCTTTGGTTTTCAGAGATTCTGCAATGAGGAGCTTATAGAGTTTCCATTGTGGGGAGGTAATCTTTGGCAAGAGCGAGATTATTTTCTTTAGAAGCTCTACTTTCTTTGCCTCTTTTTTACACACCGTGCCAAGCAGGGTCACTGTGTCGTGGTTCATCACACCCAACAGGTGATCGCCCATCCGCGTAAAGAGCTGATAGGCGGCGTCCAGGTTTGAAGTATTCTGTACAAAGGTGAGGAGCTGCTCGACGCAGCTGCTGACAGCATTGGGGTCTACTGTCCAGAGAGCAGGAAATTGGCTGTTATGCTGTATCAGGGTGCAGATGCGTACTTGCAGCTGTCTCTGCTTGGACTGCTTCACTGCAAGAAAAAAGCTATTCCAGAGCATAGCATTCGGGTGCATAGTCTGCTCAAGGAGGTAGAAAATAGCATTTAGGCACTCAGCATCATGGAGGAGGGCGAGAATGGCCTCTTTACTCATCTCATGACCACACTCCTTCATAGCGCATTCAGAGAAGAGGGAAACCCATTTTTTATACTCCTTTTTTTCATGGAGCTCTTGTATGTAGGACAACGCAAACGTACCGAAAGATGCATTGTTCGTGCCTCTTTTTATCAGACGTACAACCTGTTCGTGATTTCCCTCTTCTCGAGAGATCTCAAGGCAGCGGGAGCGATTGGAAAGCTCAAGCTCTGAATAGGCGTGAGGGCTGTCGAGCGGTTCAGATGCCAACATGAGGGTAATTGCCTGTTTTTTGTTCCCTCTCCTCAAATTTTCATCAATCAATTCATCGAAAAGGGGTTTACAGGGATAGGAAACAACGTTGTGTTCTACAAGATGGCATAGAATATCTGCTTTGAGCGTGCTATCTACCTGTTTGAGGATGGGCAGCCAGGTCTCTTGGCTTCTTTGGTATAGCTCTGAAGGCTTAAAAATTTTTAGCAGCGTTTGTAGAAGCGAGATGCTCTGCGTGCTGTTCAGGCTTTGATGTAGGGCAGTATGCATAGTCAGTATCTGCTCTTTGAGCTTCTCCGGAAGGGGATTGAGTAGATCAACACAGCTTGCGAGCAGAGCAATCTGCTTTGCAGATAGAAGAGCGGCCAAAATTCGTGCATTAGGTGCAATTTTTTCTTTTAATAGCCTCTCTACAAAACGTACGAGGTAGTCCTCCTCACCCAGAAGAGCATGGGTCACAAGCTCGATCGCTTGCGTGTACTGGCCCTTTTCTATGAGGGAGTCGGAGAGCTCGAGGCTCAAAGATGTGTGGAGCTTCGCAGAGGCGCTATCTAATGATGTTGGATTAATTCTCAGCAATAGTTCAAGTTTTTTATCACTATCAGTACTATTTTGAGCTTCTAGTACTCTGATCTCATTCAGCTCTGCCATTGATAAATTATGCGGCTGCAGTGTGAGAAGTGTTGACACCTGAGATACATGCCCAAGCGCGCTTAGGTTTTTCAAATGGAGGAAGAAATGGCGATGGAAGGCTGCAAGTATCTTTTTGTCTAAACGAAATTCAAAAAAATTGCATATAAGATGGCTTAGTTCCGGAGATGCGAGAGTAGAGCTTCCAATTTTATTGAATATTTTTTTAAGCAGCTGATTCTCTTGTGGGCCTGTTTCGCCGCGTTTCATCACACTGCTCATAATTTCCATCGCCAGCTGAATACAATTGTGCTTCAGAAGGCGCGGTATAAATTGTTTCTGATCGCTTTCATCGCTCAGAAGAGTGGGAAATAGCCTCCTGATATTCTGAACGATGGATCTATCCTCATCTGTAGAAAAGAAGTGTGGGAGGCTACAAAGAAGTGCCTTTTCAAAATGAGAGAGGGTAATGGGTTTTACGCGTCCAATGGCAAGGAGCAGCTGGAACCCCATACGCTTGTTGTCTATATCGTTATCGAGCAGGCGATTGTACGCTATTTTTTCAAGCTGTTCGTAGATCTGAAGCTGCTTCTCGGTTAAGGTTGGATTTGGCTCTGTGGATAGGCAGGGGAGCAGGAGATCGACAGGAAAATCGTCCTCTAGCATTGTATGGGATGACTCAAGGTTGAAAGGAAGCTCCCCAGTAGCTGACTGCAGAATATGTAAAAAGGAGCGAAGATAGTCAAAAGATTTTCCTCTAAAAACTGCTAATGTGTGAAGAGCGTGTGCATAGGGGCAGCTATTTTTAAATGAGCATTGATAGAACTCTTTTACCAGTAGAT
>JAFEGS010000279.1 GCA_018239705.1 Verrucomicrobiota bacterium
AAAGACTATAAAAAACTCATTAAGCATGACTAAGACAGTAAGGTCGATCACTGATATTCCTCAAGCTGCATTAGATGCATTTTCGTGTGGGGAAGAAAAGCTAGATTCATACGTACAAAAACATGCAAAGAAAAACCACAAAAGTGGTGTGGGTAAAACATTTGTTCTCGTGAATGAGGATGGTCTCGTTTTAGGTTTCTACACTATAAGCATGGCATCCATTGAGTTTAACGACCTTCCTGAGAAGCTCAAGAAGGGCATGCCAAGATATCCCGTACCTACTGCGCGGATTGGACGGTTGGCCATTGATTTGAAATATCAAGGAAAGAAATTGGGGGGCGCTTTGCTGTTAGATGCCCTCAAACGCATTCATGAAGCTTGCCAGTCTGTCGCTGCATTTGCTGTCATTGTTGATGCCAAAAATGACAAGGCAAAGGCCTTTTATAGCCATTATGAATTTGAATCTTACGCAGACGACCCTCTCGCTCTGTTCTTGCCAATGAGCACAATTAACAGTCTGTTTGAGACTGCCTCTTAATGCACTAATACATTTGCTACTTCTAAGGGCCAAATCGTTGGTACAATAGCGGTGTGTGTTGAGAGCTGATCTAGAATAGTTTCAGTATACTGGGTTGTCTCATCTTCAAAAAGCCATGCCATTGTGATCGAACAGTCTAAGACGAAATGAAAGCCATTATGAGGGCTCATACTACTTTCTCCCACTAGATTTCAATTCTTTAATAGTGAGCTTTTTTCCTAATGTGATGCCTTTACGCAGGTTTTTAATAGCTCTAATCGCGCAAAGTGCTGATTGGTTTGGATGCTTTTTTGCATGTTTCATAAAGCAACTCCTATAAGAAATAAGCTATTCTATTCTCTCAGGCTCGTCTGTTTTTCCTTTTTTAGTCAAGGCCTATCCTTCTTCTTTGGTTATAACTTTTGCTAATGCGTTCATTAAGATCATTAATTTTTGTAAAACTCCTCCTTCTTGCACAATAGTGTTCATAGAAGGAGGGGCAAGATGATCATTTTAGGCACATCGGCGATAGGTGGGTGGAACTGGGGAGGCTCTGATCACAAAAACGATCTTGAGGCCATACAGGCCAGCCTCGATCTTGGCATAACCCACATTGACACCGCACCCATCTATGGCATGGGGCGCTCAGAAGAGTGCATAGCCACAGCGATAGAGGGCCGCAGACACGAAGTAGTACTTGCTACAAAGTGCGGGCTTGAGTGGGAGGGGAGTCAGGTATGGCGAAATGCAAAGCCAGAACGCATCGCCTACGAGTGCGAAGAGAGCCTTCGCAGACTTCAAACCGACTATATTGACCTCTACCAGATCCACTGGCCGGACTCACTCGTGCCCATCGAAGAGTCTTGGCAGGCAATGCTCAAGCTGAAAGAGCAGGGCAAAGTGCGCCGGATAGGGGTGTGCAACTACACTCTGCAGCAGCTCAAAACAGCGCACGAAATCCATCCCGTAGATACCATCCAGCTTCCCTACAGCTTTATCAGGAGGGGTATTGAAGAAGAGATCGTCCCTTTCTGCATACAACATGCAATTGCAGTGCTTATCTACTGCCCGCTCGAGAGGGGGCTCTTGACAGGGAAGATAGCTCCTGAGCACCAATTTCCCGATAGCGATCAGCGCTCCTCGCTGCCTGAGTTTTCGGCAAATGTCCGCAAGAAAATCTGGGAGGCATGTCAGGAGCTACAGCCAATTGCAGACAAACAGGGGTGCACGATTGCGCAGCTGGTGCTCAGCTCTCTCAGAGCCAAGCAATGGATCTCAGGGATACTAGTAGGCGCTCGCAATAGGGCGCAGGCTATTGAAAATGGACAGGCACAAACGCTTCTTCCTAACGATATGGTAGAGGCAATTTTTTTAAAACAAGGAGTAGTATTATGAAGACATACGTAACTGATTTAGCTCTTACAAAAGCCGAAGTGGATGGGCTTATTGTAGAGAGAACAAAGGATAGCGTTGTTCAGACCTTTGTACTGCCTGAAGAGGTGAGAAAAATTGCCGACTACAAGAAGTTTGAAGAGAGTGATGCCAGGCGCCAGTTTACAGTAGCTCTTCTGGATGCACTAGAGCACGAGTGGGAGAGGCTCTATGGTGAGAGAGAGGCTGCAGCATACAAGAGGAGGTTCCAGGAGATCGCAGATCATCTCGACCAAAATGGCGCGATTGTCTTTGGTGCACTCCTGAACAAGGCCGACTTTAGCCACTTTCTAGAGCAGTATACCACCATTATGAACAGTGCGGGGAGCAAAAGCTGGCTCCACTCCTTTGTGAGTCTTGCCAATTTCCACGAGTTCATCAATAGCGCCGAGTGCAATGGGTCCTTTCTCCACCCCTTGCTCATTGCGTTGATCGCCTTCCAGATGGGGGGAATGGTGCGCCTCGTTGACTGTAGGGCCAAAGATGTGCAGCCAAGCTCCTTTTTAGGCTCTGACAGCCGCCTGCATATCGATGGAAC
>JAFEGS010000027.1 GCA_018239705.1 Verrucomicrobiota bacterium
TTGGTCGAGCACCCCTCCCTTATGGGCAAGGGCTAGGATTTATCAACGGTATTTTGAATTCTAAGGCAGATGCAGTGGGAAGTGCACTCTATATTTCAAATATGATTGACGGTTATGATGTTCCAGGAGTCCATAACGCTACACATGGGTTATGGGATGTCTATGAATATATTCGCGGGTCGAGGTATAAAGCTACTACACCTGTTCGGCTACTGCATGAAATGTGGGACAACTTCTTTGACAATAGCCCAGCAGGTAGCAAATTTCTCCAGAATTGCCACAGCCAGGGAGCCACCCATGTCAGAAACGCTCTTTTAGATTATTCTGAAGAACGCAGACAGCGAATTTTCGTGGTTGCTATTGCCCCTGGGTCGTACATTGATCCGAAGACTTGTGCTAAAGTCATTCATTATCGAGCACCTTGGTGGAGAGACTTTGTCCCACGCATCGATAGCGCTGGAGCAGAGAGAGCAAAAGGCACAATCGTAGATCTTAAATCTCATCCGGATGCAAAATTTTTTGATCACGAATTCCAAAGTCCTACTTATCGTGGAGTATTAAAGCAGCATATTGATAAATATATTGAAAGCGGAGGTCAATCATTATGAAGAAAACACTATTTTTATTTATTTTTATTTTATCAGGATGTACTATGCCTATCAACAGTGAGAGCTATCATACTTCGAGAGATGTGGAACTGGTAAACATCACTTTATCCACAACAGCAGAAAAGATAAAGAAAGCATATGGTCTCGACCCAATGGGATCAGGTGCTGCAATGCCTGGAGGCCCTATAAGGGAACTTACTTTGGCTTTCGGCACCAGAGAACCATACACTAAAGAAAAACTGAGAGATCTACTAATAAAGTGCGCCAATGAATTGGTAGATCAAGTTAACGAAAATAAAGAAATGCAACAATATTTGATCAAGGCTCCATTTACAATCGAGAATGTGCAGATCATTATTTATAACCACGATAAAACTGGAAGAGAAGTGTTTGAACCGGAGATTTCTACAGCAGAAATTTCTGAAGGCATTTTAACATATCGAACTACAGATCCAACTGAACCCCTTAGGTTTAAAAATAGAATTAAAGAGACATATGCAGAAGCGTTACAAGCACTATCAAGCAATTCTAATAAGGAAAAGGCTTAGTAAGTTACCGATAAGGTGGGGTCGCGAATGCGGCTAAAGCGAGTAGCCGTAGGCGTGAGCATGAGGCATATAATAAATTTTAATGTGATGAGGGCCGTACGTGCTTGTGCATAACTCCTAGATTCGCATCGGGGAATTGATCAAGATTATGCACTCATCCACAGCTCTCATACATCCGTCAAGAGTTATGCTCAATTCACGCACGGCTCTCATCTCTGGCTGATTTTGGTCACGCAGAAGGTTTGACTGATTTCTGGTAGACGAAGAGATCGTTTCGACCTTTTGCCTCTTGTAAGCTATAAGAAAATTCCGGCACAGTTTTAAGCAAGATTGAACTTACATGGCGGTCTACGATGGCATTGAACTCTCCATCTTCAATATTAAAATTTCCAATGACTTTCAAAAGAGGCTTGTCATACTTCCATTCTGTACCAAGTTTACCTTCTTCCATGTCTATATAGTCAAATTTGTTCCTTGCTGAAAAGGGAATCACAACGACTTGAAGCATTCCGTCTTTTTCACGCTTTTCGGCAATCATTTTGAATTTTGCGCCTACAAGGGTCACGATAGTGTAGCCCTCTTGCATGTCCTGCCCATGCACTTTAAAAACGTCAGGTTCAGAGAGCTTCTTGGTACCAGAAAGAAAGTTTTCCCAAAGTGCCAGATCTTGCTTATCGGGATGACCTTCTTCTTGTGGATAGACAAGATTGAACATAAGAGTCCAACCAGCTTGTGGGTCATTAAGTCCAACCCACGCCATGTATATTGTTTGATCCATAACAGTTGTTTGTAAGGCATGCACAGGATAATCTCCCCACATCATTTTGCTACTTAGAAAGCCCGCTGGGCCATTTTTTTTCATCTCATCAACTTTTGCATCATCACTAAAGCTATTAGCTCCTGTCTGACGTGTATTCGTACTCAGTTTTACTCTCAAGACCGGAGATTTTAATGAATCGGTTTTAAAATAGGTTTCCAGTACATCCTTAGGCCCCCAGTACACCCAATTATAGACATCCACATTTCCATTGGGACTCATTGCAACAAAATCGTTCGGTATCGCTGGGTCGATAGCCAACGGAATACAGAGATTGGGCAGCAATTGTAAAATACGCAGTCCACTGGAAGTGTTGAATGATTGATCAGTTGTGTTAGCTTGCAACACATTTGCCAACCACATAAGCATACACGTTAACATGGTCTTCATCTGATGTACTCCTTTCACAATGGCGTGTAGATGCTTTATAAGAGGCTATTTTATGCTCACAAATATTGCAAGAGCTTTTTTGGATCTGAGAATTTTCGTTGAAACGTCTTGTATAACTATCCTCCCTTGTCCGTGCCCTTGCCCAGAAGGTAATCACAAACTGACGTGTGCAGTTAGGTTCATTAACTACTTCGACTAACCTACAAACATATTAAAGATTTCGGACGTTTTCTTCCTTCATTTTAATGATTTCAATGTGATAATGTGCAAGAAATGGCATCGAACTATTGCAATCTAAACTGCATCCAAGTCACTCCTACTCGTCTTCTGTCGCATATTTCGCAAACGATCCTAAGTCATGCAAACGCCCTTCTTCTGCATCTTTAATGCCCTTCATAAGCGATTCCAAGGCTTTTGGATCTTTATAAATCCAGTGATCCTTTGATGGTATTTCAGCAATTGGCTCTAACACAATCTTGCCGCCTTCTCGATACATCCGGAAGGAACTGAGATTTTCTCGCTCTTCTTTAGAAAGAACACGAGTTAAGCAAATGCGTTGCTTTGCATCCATATTGACTGTAGCTGTTTGCTTTCTCATACTTACCCCCTTATTTACTTTTCATTGTAACACGAGTGGGAATTTCCCACAAGTGGGATAATATTGCTCTGACTGTGCAGAGCTTCGCCGTGAATACCCAGAGCTTGAAGGTATTGATAATGCGAATTTTGTGAGACTCTCAGTGTACTCGCAGTGGATCATTTTCAGCGACCTCAAAAATTCCAGATGACATGCCTTCATAACAAAGCAAAAGAGGATTTTTCCTTTGTTATGAGAAACCTTTTACTGAACTTGCTTATCCAAAACCGGTGTTAACTACAGCCCAAAAGGCAACTTCTCACTTTCCCACCTGTCTCCCTCACTGATCGCCGAGGAAATGAACGAAATCTCTTTGTGTTTTACCGACCAGGTGATATCATGCACGGCATCAATACTTTCGCTGAGTCGCTGGAACTCCAGCCATTCCAAGGCCTGCAAAGTAGTACTCGAGTTACTTTTAGAACTGCAACAGAGTAGAATACGTAACTAACGGTACGCTTCTTCTACAAACTTAGTTTATATTCAACCAACAAATAAGAACCTATCATGACACCACAAGAATTTCAGCGATACCTAGAAACAACCTGCCTTACAACTAATGAACGAGGTAAAGCATGGCGTTTGTATAAAACGAGCCCCGATGATGCTCGTATTTTTGTTGAAGATGTGGAGACCCGTTCGGCCCTACTCAGGAAAAATATTTTGCTACGCGATGCCGCTGTACCATACACAGTATGGGGTCGAGAGCACATTGAGCAGGGGGCATTTATGCAAATGGAAAATGCAGCACGACTGCCAATTGCTGTAGCAGGAGCGCTTATGCCGGACGCACACCAAGGCTACGGGTTACCAATCGGAGGAGTGCTGGCAACAGACAATGCAGTTATTCCATATGCTGTGGGAGTCGATATTGCGTGCCGTATGATGCTTACAGTCTACCCTGCATCATCAGAGGTGCTCAATAATTCAAATTCTGCTGAGTTCAAACTATTGCAAAACGCATTAGTAAATAACACGGTCTTCGGATCTGGGCAGCAAGGTATCCACGATGGAACTATCGAGCATCCTATCTTAGATCAGGCTCACTGGCAAGGCTCGTCTTTAATGCGATCTCTTCGGCAGACGGCAATCCATCAAATTGGAACGAGCGGTACAGGCAACCACTTTGTGGAATGGGGAGAGCTGAAGGTAACGAATAAAAATAATCCTATGAATCTATCTATTGGGAACTATTTAGCGCTTTTGTCACATAGCGGCTCGCGAGGTGTAGGGTATAAAATTGCTACCCATTTTACAGAATTGGCAATGCGACAACTAGCTAACCTTGATGAATCTGTAAAGCACTTGGCATGGCTGTCTCTTGAAAGCGAGGCAGGACAGGAATACTGGCATGGAATGTCCCTTGCAGGCGAGTTTGCTTCTGCCAACCACCATGTGATCCATGAGCGCGTGGCGAAAGCCGCTGGCTTGACGCCTGTTGCAGCGATTGAGAATCACCACAATTTTGCCTGGCGCGAACAGGTTTCTATCGATGGTGTAGATAAAGAGGTCATCGTGCATCGCAAAGGCGCTACCCCAGCTGGTCAAGGAGTGCTTGGTATCATTCCCGGAACAATGGCAGACATTGGCTTCGTAGTCATGGGAAAAGGGAACGCAGAATCGCTCAATTCTGCTTCACACGGAAGTGGACGCCAGATGAGCCGCAAAGCTGCAAAGCAGAAAATCACTCCCGAACAGCATAGCGCATATCTCGCTCAAAATAATATTACATTGATAGGTGGTGGTTTAGACGAATCTCCTGAGGCCTACAAACCGATACGAGCTGTTATTGGAGCACAGAGCGACCTTGTAGATATTCTTGGTACTTTCCAACCTCGCATTGTACGCATGGCCGCTGAGGAAGATACCTTTGCTCGCAAGCCTGTGCCGACAGGTATTGTAGATGCGGAAGGAGATTGAAGTACTGGCCTCATTCTGACGTTATAATTTTATGGAAACAATACGACACAAATATCCTCGAACACCTCACCTACCTTGGTCTTTTAGCAAGACTGACGACGACATGGTGCTGCACAGCACCAAACACTTCGAGGGAAAAGAAGTTGTTATAACAGAAAAATTAGATGGCGAAAATACGAGCATGTACACAGACTATGTGCATGCTCGTTCCATCAATAGCAGCGCTCATACTTCCAGAGAATGGGTCAAAAAGCTACAGGCCTTATTCACCTTATCTCAGACAATTTTCGGTCGCGAAAATTGTCTGAGACAAGGTGAATAAGGCCTCAATTTAAACCACTCTCTTTGGATGCTCTCAATATTCAAAAAATTATTTCCATTCCAAGAGAGACGCGAACGTATGTCAGCTATAACAGGCAATTTCTTGATGATTACCAACCTAATGTTACTTCATATTTACCTCAACCAGCACGTCAAAAACTGCGCGAGTTGGGAAAAACAGATGGAGACCGTCCTGAAGGCACCTACGCTCGTCAAATATATAATCGGTTACTGATTGATTTATCTTGGAACTCAAGCCGTTTGGAGGGCAATACCTACTCGCTGCTCGAAACTGAGCGATTATTAGAGCAGAGTGAAGTGGCGGAAGGGAAAGACTCGAAAGAAGCTCGAATGATCTTAAACCATAAGGCGGCGATTGAGTTTTTGATTGAAGGGGGTGAGCATTTGAGGATGAATAGTTACACTATCTGCAATGTGCACGCACTTCTTTCAGAAGGGTTCATTTAACCTTACCTACAACCGTTTGAAGATGTAAATAAACGCACTTCAAGGCTTGCTGCAAACATACCACTCGTACGTGATAATTTAAGTCCTCTTTCTTTTACAGATGTACCTTCAAAAGCATATATAGATGGTCTTTTGGGTGTGTATGAATTAAATCGTGTCGATCTTTTCCGTGAGTTGTTTGTATGGGCATACGAACGGTCGAGCAACCTGTATTCGACGGTGCGTAAAACAGCCGGTGAGCCGGATCCTTTTCGCACACGATATCGTTCTATGATGTATGAGACTGTTACAGAGATAGTGCTAGGAGGTATGGATAAGAAAATGGCTGTACATACCATTAGAAATAAAGCAGAGCAATGTGTACCAGAGCAAGACCGCCCACGCTTTATAGAACTTGTTGAGATTGAGCTTCGCAGTTTGCATGAAGGAAACATCGCTCGCTTTCGCATACGTCCTTCAGAGTATCAAAAATGGCGCACATCGTGGATTTAAAAAAAAAGGAAAAACGTTGGTGTATCAGTGGTACAATATGAAAGGTGGAGCCGCGAATGCGGCTAAAGTGGGTAGCCACATGCGTGAGCATGTGGTATAGAATAAATTTGAGAGTCGAGTCGTGAAACGACGACAGGAATCATCCAAAACCAGCTAAAACCCACTGCTTTCCCCTCTAAAATTCCAGATAATGCGGGTTTCTAACAAAGCAAAAGAGGACTTTTGCACTCCATACGCTTCGCACACGCAGCGCGTTTGGAGTGCAAAAGTCCTCTTTTGCTTTGTTGTGAAGAGCTTTTTGATCAATTTTCTTATCTAAAACTGACGTTGGCTATTGCCAAAATAGGTACTTCTCACTTTTCTACCTGCCTATCCACAATGCATCCCCACAGCAAGCTGTGGGGAATTTGACCTGGACAGATTCACTTGCTGTTATTCGTGTCGCTCCTTACCGCAACGACCACATCTCTGTTCCCTGCGTTCA
Source organism: Verrucomicrobiota bacterium (assembly GCA_018239705.1). Classification (GTDB taxonomy): domain Bacteria; phylum Chlamydiota; class Chlamydiia; order Chlamydiales; family FEN-1388; genus SZAS-6. The sequence goes on from JAFEGS010000027.1 coordinate 6,686, forward strand.
TTATACTTATAACACTTATCACGAGAATACTGCCGCCCTCTTTCCGCCACCAGTGCATAACATACATCCTTATCTTCGTAAAGATTGTCAACTTTAGATGCGTATATTTTATTAAAATCAGCTTCAGCCGAATAAACAATCGAAAAGCATGACATTGGACAGGCAAGCGCAATAGTCAAATTTTTAAAGAAAGATGCTGCTGAGCAGATGGCCTTCTGATCCTACAAAAATAGAGGTAACTTGTCCTTTTTCGGTGAATAATACCAAGCAAGATAGCAACGACGCCAACAATTGATAGGACAATGACGTTAGATAGGCGTAAAAATGGGGCGGAAGGCTGATCAATAATCCCCCAGCGATCACCTGGAGGCCAGAAGATCAATACTGGCGAGCCTTGGATGTTTTGCTCGGGAACGGCACCGATGAAACGACTGTCATAGCTCATCGCGTGGTTATCACCAAGAAGCAGGTAGTGATTGTCAGGGATTCTCAGCCCAAAGGCCTTAATAAAGGCGGCGTCGATTTTGCCATTCTTGATCGGTGCCCCTTGGTCGATAAAGGCTGTGTAACCTGCAGACTTGTCTTGACGCTCTATCTCTCTATTCACAAACTCAGCAAGTGCTGATTCTTTATTTTCAAAAATCCTTTTTCCAAGCGTATAAAAATCTCCATCTCTAAAATAGGAATACCGAGAAGGATATGTGTCTCTAGAAAGTCGGGAAAATTCGATGCCATAGTTGTAGAGGTTCTTGAGGTCAACCAACGTCTGTGGGTAGATGGGATGAGCAATGGGTAACTGATGAGAGGTACCTTCCCAGCCTATTTCATAGGCGATTCCGTCAAAAAACTCATAGCAGCCGTCTGGAATAGCCTTATTGAGAAAGACACTCTCCATCTGTGCAGAAGCCCCATCCGGAGTATAGTGAAAGGCAACACCATCCTTCACAATAAATCGCGCTGTATAGAGAGCCTTTTTGAGAGCATCGCAGTGCTCTTGATCAAGCGAAATCCAGGTTCTCTTTGTCTGAAGTAGGTAATTTATATTTTTTCGTTTTGAAGGCAATGTGGGCGTATGAATAAGTTCGAGGTAAGCTAAAGCCTCTTTGGTCTGATAAGGAGCAGCTTCTTTTGGCAGCTCTTCTTTTGTCACAAACTTAGAAATGGCAAAATTTCCGATTCCCCAAAATTGAGAAAAAGCCTGTGGGTATGCCCCTGCAGCCAGATTTTCAGACTTCCAGCCATCCTGAGTGAAAACTTGGCTCACAATAGTACCTGTTGGAGTAACAGTGATTTTTCCGATAGGGATATTCATATGGTATAAAATAACTGTCCTATCTAGATCTCGGCTTGAGCGCGTTATTTGTTCAACTCTTTTCCCTTCAAAGGTAATAAATGGAATATGCTCGATCGAGACAGCTTCTTCTATCGGGTTTTCATCTCTATCGATGCCATAAATTTTGCCACCATAAAAATATATAGTATCCCCTCCCTTTGCGACACACCTCTTAACGTAACGGCGCTTGCCGGGAAATATACCAAAATAAGTGGTGTCGACATCAGAAAAACCAAGTTGATCTCCAGTGATAATGACAATGCTTCCCCGTTTGACCTGCTCTGGCTCGAAGAGAAAGTGACGGGTCTCAAATGGGATATTAATGCCAAAAATATTTTTCAGAGCAAAAACACCATCTTTTTCCTTGAATGTAGGTCGCATAGAGCCTGTGGGGATCTCGTAGGGCTCAAACCAGACCTGCCTG
>JAFEGS010000280.1 GCA_018239705.1 Verrucomicrobiota bacterium
TTACAGGCTACACCTCCTTCCAAAAAAGGAAAAGATTGCCCTTCACTGAACTTCTCACGATTCTTTCAACCATTTCAAAAACCATTGCTGAGATGCATACCAACGGTGTCGTGCATCAAGATATCAAAGTAAAAAATGTTCTTTATAGAAAGGATGAACAGGGCAATGTGGAGGCAAAACTTATCGATTTTGGCCACAGCTACCGCCCATCAAAAACAAGGGCAACGAATAAGTCTAATGGCCATCACTATGGGACTGTGAGGTATAGCTCTCCTGAACTGCTCAACACCGAATCGCAGCTGCCAACAATTTTTGAGCAGCGAAAAGCAGAAGATATGTATGCACTGGGCTGCCTTATTTATGAGCTTTCCTACCAAAAACCGCTGCCTTGGGACGATGATATGTACGTTGCCCTGAAAGATAGCTCTGTACGGGATGAGCGTGGAAAGCTTGCACTTTCTATTCATAACGAGGAAGTGGAAAAGCTACTCGAATCGAGTCGGACTGCTCCGGGAAGTATACTTAGTCCACAAAAACAGCTTGAACAGATCTGTGCTCATCTGCTCGATTCCAATCCTAAAACAAGGTTCACGATAGCAGAATTTCAAGCAGCGCTCGAAAAAATTACATCCAACCCTTGATTTTTTATGTGGTGGAAAATATATGATATCTCATAGCTATAAAAGCAACTATTGTCTAAGAATGCCACAAAGCTGTATAGTGGCGGGTGTTTTTAGTATCAACCTTCTCTCATCTTGAGGAATTTCTATGTGTAACTCATTTTCTGAAGTACAAGACGTAATAAGCGGTGCATTTAGCGCAGTAGGCGATGTAGTAAACAATCTACAAGAACAGACGACCTGGATTATTGGTGAGGCTTCCCAAGGCATACAAAGTTGTTTTGAGACAGGGGGTCACATCTTCGCATCAACTATCATGCCATTCGTGCAACCGCTTGTTGATAAAGTTCAGAGCATCGACTTTTCTGCTATACTGGAAGCCGGCAAAGCATTCGCTATGTCAGATCTAGGCATCTCTTCCATCGTAATGACTGTCAGCTTAGCCTGTTTGGTCGCAGCACGCGAAGTGAAAAACCATCTCGCAGCCGTTGCCTTGATCATTGCCGGTATAGGCACTACAGTATTTAGCAGCGTCATGCTGTTCAAACCAGAACTGATACGCGGCTTTGCTGAAATGGCATAAGCTTTAGCCTGAAAACCGGTACGTGTTCGTGCCCGTGCCCGAATTTCTCTCTTAAAATTCGGGCACGAACACGTAACCAACTTTTGGGGTACATTATTCTATGACAGCACGATTTCGTATTGTGCATCCAGTGCATAGTGCCACTGCAGGGAAGGCCGATTGGTAATCGGTTCAAATGTAACCTGTACCTTCTTTTCATTATCTACCGTCGCAATTGCTCTCTGACCATCTGGAACTCGGATTTCCATATTGCCTTCCAGCTGGACATCTTTTGCACAGAACTCAGAATCGCCTTCCAAAATAATCTGTAATGACTCTTTGCGATGTATCTGGTTTTTCCAGTAGCTATTGCTTTGGCTTCTGTCAATGCCACGATTTTTGACAGTGACATTTTCTAATCTGCAGCGACCAATCTTGTCGTCAAAATTGACCAGCTTCTCTTTCGGGTCGAAACCGCCAGTGATGCTCTGTGCGGTAATCAGCAAGCTACCGTCAAGGCAAAGAGAAGAGATCTTCACCTCTGCAGCCTCTACCTGTAATTCTGAACCATTCGCGATACTACCTTTTGAGATTTTTTGCGAGATGACAGAATAGAGCGGGCCTAAAGCCGGATGATAGAGAAAAAGAACATTCGGCCCATCCTTCATATAGCTCTCTGGGCTATTCATCTCATTTACAGAAAATTGGCATCTCTCTTTGAGTAACTGGCAATTTTCTTTAAGTAAATCGTAAAAACAGCCTTCAGGGGTCTCCGCAAGCGCAGAGCCGTCATATACCTTCTTAGTTACAGACATCGTTTTTGAGCGCTCATTGAGAAGCACAAATGTTCGCAGGTGCAAAAGCTTATCCTGAGTAAGTGGAGAGGGTACTTGATCTTTCATGGCATCTGCAATATTTTGCATGGTTGACTCAAGGCGAGCCCCTGGAAGCGATACCTCTTTTCCATCCTGCAGTGTCTCTACAGCTTGCTTCATATTAACGAGCAGCCCAGGTACCGGCATCTTCTTCGTCGCTTCAATCACCTGGTTAATATTTGCATAGATGATGTTTGTGTTGGCGGGGAAATCCCCCTTATCAAAGAGTTTTTTAAACTGCAAATCACCGGCCATCTTCTTGGCAAACTCTGTATACTCTACATTGCCAACAGCGTAGTAAGACCCTTCTGCCTCTTTTTCCTGAATGAGCACATTCATCCCTTCAGTCATGTTGCGCTGGCGCGGGCACGAGATAACACCAAAGGCCTTTTGACGAGTATATCCATAGCCTCCAATTGCCA
>JAFEGS010000281.1 GCA_018239705.1 Verrucomicrobiota bacterium
AAAACTATGACGTTGATTTCTACAACATATAACGGTGTTCAGCTCGATCTCGTGTTGTCGAGCAATGAAAAAGAGAAGGTGTGGGAGAAAAATCCCGTCCACCTTACTGAGACAGAGATGAAGGGCCTTGCTTTAGATCGTGACATCATTCCAATCCTGCAGGGGAAAGATCGTTCTCCCACATCACTTGCGGGGATTAGAGAAGATCAAGTGGTTTCTCCTCTTTTACAGAGTATGAAAAAAGAGTATACGAGAACATTCCTTATATATAAAAAAGCACTTGAAACTGCCACAATAGCTGATCAAAAGAGAATCTGTGAATTATCTGCGTACTGGATGAAAGAGGATTTTTGGGTTTTTTTTCCGGTCCTTTCCTTTTTTAATTTTAACAAAATGAAATTCATCGAAAAAGGAGAATACATTCGCGAGGTGCAGGCACATCGATACATGTGGTTTATCGAAGTGAATGCTGCAGAAACGGCACGGCGTAATCGGATTAAAGTCCAGATCGAACAAGCCATTCCGAAAGTTATAGAGCTCCTAGAAAAAATGGAGGAACAGACGAGAAGGGATCAAGACCATAAACATCTCTGTATGAATGCCTGGCAGCTGAAAAAAGTATACCAAACCCTATTCTCGGGTACTTCTTTTGTGAATGAGGCTCGTTTACAACAATTACTCCCAAGTGATGAAGAGATGTCTAAGGATCTAGCAGTATTTAAAGCAGAAACGCATCTCATGTCTGGAGGCGTATGATTGTTCCAGGAATTGAGGAAATACCTTTTTGTTTAAAAGATTATTTAACACAGAAGGAGCGCGACAATCTTCTGCTTATGAAGGGAAAGTTAAGGGAATATTTTGAGGGCTGTCTGCTCTGTTATGAATTACCCTCTACTTTCGATTCATCTCGCCAGATTCTTGATCTGTACGACAAGTATAGCAAGTGGCAGGAAGGAAATGGGGAAGGGATTCTCCTTACCTTGTTGAAGGGGAGTGTTGTTGATTTGAAAGTGCCACTGAAACAATTGAGCAGCATCATCGATAAAGGATTCGCAGACGAGTTTTTCGCTTTTGCCTCAACGGCAAAAGGTCACTACTACTCGGCCGAAATTATCGTTGAGATGATTGATCTCTTCACTCGTGCTATGGAGCATCTTCCGCTTTTACCTTCACTACTTCCCTACGATGCAGGTGGTAAGGAAATGCTCATCGAGGCAATCAAAAAGCCTTACAAGAGTAAGCATGAGGCAGAAGCACCTTTACAAACTTCAACGCTCGATGTAGTTCTTAGCGTCCTCCGGCAGCACAGCTTTGAAAAGGCAAGGCCAAAACTGTTTGAATATCTTGGATCCTTACGTGAGGATCAACGCTTACCGGTTGCAACCTATCTTTCCGTAATAAAACAGATAGATCAGGTATCACCTACGATAAAAAATAGAATTTTGGCAGTTATTTTGGTGCTGACCACGGACGAACAGAGACCTCTCGCAAGCAGATATTCAGATCAAGAGGTGCGAAAGCTTGTACATGCTGCTACCGCTTCCCCCGGCATTTGTAGTGATCATATGCTGAGCAGTTTAGCTTTAGCACCACAAGGGTATAAAGGAGTGCCTCTTGAACATGCTACCAGTCTCTTCTCATTCATCGAAAAAGTTTATGAAAAAAAGCATATGCGAGATGATATTATTTCGCTATTAGGTGCATTTTCAAAAAAAGAATTATCATTCGATTCACTCCTATCAACAATACAAACTCTTGCGACTCCCAATACCACTGTATTCGCTGAGGATGATAATGATGTAGAAGTACTTCGGACAAAATTTTCCGGAAAAGGTGGGGATACAAGCGTTCTATTTCCATTACCGGCGGAAAAACTCTCGATAGTCTTAAATCATTACAGCCGCGTCGAGAAGTATTGCGAAAGCTACAAGCTTCTGCAAATTGATGAACTTGTCAAAGAGGCTGCAAAAGTAAAAGAAGAAGATTCGAGAGAAGAAGCCACTCTGAAACTACTCGCTATTGGGCGTTTAGCGATGTTCCATATTCGGCATGAATATGCCTATAGCACACAAGTTTGTGCCATCCTTGCAGAGCTTTCTTATCCAGAAGGTGCTGTTGCGCAGGTTAAGACTGGAGAAGGAAAGTCGCTCAATGTTGCCCTCTTAGCCTTTGTGCTTGCCCAGACTCGAAAAGGGCAGGGACATATCATCTCTTCCGATCGCGAATTAGCTATGAGGGATCAAGCAGAGTTTGCTGATTTTTTCAAAACCTTTGGAATCATGACCGCGCATATCTGCGAAGATTTCTGTCCAGCGAAACGCTTTCAGGCAGATCTTCTCTATGGCACTGCCAGTGATTTTGAATTTGCCCTGATGAGAGAGCTGCTATATGCTACTGTACTCTTTCCCAAAGTTCCTGCAACATTGCCTGACAAACCCTTTAGTTGGGTCATTGTCGATGAACT
>JAFEGS010000282.1 GCA_018239705.1 Verrucomicrobiota bacterium
GTCCAACGGTAAAGGTAACGGTATACGTTACTACCGTAACGTTTTGTTCTTACTACGCCGCTTTGCCTAGCGGCAGCGGCTAGCCTGGATGGAAAGAGAACAAGAAAGGCCGAAAAAAAGAAATTCGACAAGGACTTCCTATGCCAACTATGACTTTCGATGAACAAATCGCCTCACACATCGCGTTTCTCCAAGCTAATGGCGTTGCTGTCACTGAGCTAGTATTTAGCAATAAGTTCACTCGCTGTCATTCTTCCTCAGGTGAGGAAAGCAAGCGCGGTGGGTGTGCATACAAGAGCTTCAAGAATCCCATGAGAGACAAAGGAAAAGTCGGGATCGTCACCACATGCCGCATTCCTGGAGGAGCATGGGTAAAGCACGAGACTTACGGCTTAGATGGAGATGCCAAGAGTAGCCCTTTTTTTCGGCCTATCTTAGACTCTTCTGATGCTCTTCATGAAAAGGCAGCACGAAATACTTGTGGTTTCTGGCATTATAGCAAGACCCAAGGTACGTCCGATTACCTCGATGCGAAAGGAGTCGGCTACTATGGCATCAGATTTCGTTCGACTGAGAAACATGGCAACGCTGCTGTCGTTCCTATGTTCGATGAGAATGGACGGCTCTGGAATCGCCAGCTATTGAATAGAAATGGCTCGAAACTTATGGCTACTGGCGGGCGAACTGAAGGCCTGTTTCATGTACTGCGCAAGTCTAACGGTGATGAGCTGATCGGCATTGCTGAGTCGTATGTGACAGCTGCGACTTGCATGGAACTGGTTGGTACTCCCACCGTCTGTGCTTTTAGCTCAGAGAACTTGAAGAGCGTAGCACAGACAATCCGACGAATGTACCCAAGAAACCCGATCGTCATCTTAGCTGACAATGACCAACACCTCGAAAAAGAAGGGAAACCGAATAAAGGCATTTTAAAGGCTCAGGAAGCCCAAGACACTGTCGGCCACCATGTCGTCATTGCTGCGCCCGATTTCGGCGATCTAAAGCCATCTAAGGAAGCCACGGATTGGAACGATCTGGCCAGACTCAAAGGAGACGATGTAGCGAGAGCTCAGTTAATGCGATTTACTTCGAGTAAATACGATCATGAGGGACAGTCGTTCTCGCTGAGCGCCGCCGTCAAAGGCAGCGCAGCCGGTTACGCTCTGGGACTCAGCCTTCTTTAGGCCTTATTCACCATAAATATTTAACGGAGGAGCGTACGGACTTCCTGCACCATATGGGTTATTAATACTGTCAGGAGAATACCTGCTTCCATATTTTCCATAGGGGTTTGAAGTCGAATTAGGGTCATACTTATTTGCACTCAAGTTACCTCTGTAGTTCCCTTGCTGGTCATACAGTTTAGGGGCATTGGTTGCGTAGGGATTAGTTGAAGACTTGTTACTATATGGACTTCCATATGTGCCATAAGGATTATTTATGCTACCTGGGTTGTATTGATTCCCGTATCTTCCATATTGGTTATTGACCGAATTAGGGTCATATTGATTACGGTTTGTGTTTCCAAGGTATACTCCTGCCGACAATGCGCTGCAAGCAAATAATAGCACTGTAAATAACGATCTAATTTTCATAACAAGTCCTTATATTATTTTTAAGATTCTGAAAATTATCATGTTTCATGCAAAATAAATCAAATCGAAAGAATTTATTATAAGTTTATTCGTTATGATGTTTAGATTCATTTAGAGGCTGATTTCTTAAGCACACATACTAAATTGTTTTAACTCAGATATTTTTCTGATCGCTTCTAATCGATTCATATTGTTTGTGCTAATCCCATAGCTGTTTAAAAACCACTTTTGTCTTTCCGTGATCTGTTCAGAGGCGATAGCTCTGTTCTTTTTGTTCTGCTGACCCATGATCTTTCGAATTTCTACGCTCGCTTGAGCTTTAGATATTCCTTCTCGGTACGCCCCTTTCTTGATCAAGTAATTCCTTTGTCTCTCTGTTGCCTCTTCTCCTGTCCTGACCCATGCAGCTTTGGTGTCAGCCATCGATAGCTGCATATACTTTCTCGCGAAGTCCTCGCAAATTCCCTGGCAGTAATCGAGAGTAAGAGGCTTTTGCACAATGTCGCTCATTGACGTATCGGCAAAGTATACAACGGCAACATATCCAGATTCCTTTGGACTCATGACTATCTCATGGCCGTTGTCGTCAGCAAGAGACCAATCGCCATCACCAATATCTACCCACATGAAGCGCGCGCCTCCAAGGATGTCGAACTCTTGATCACACTCTCTTGAGATTTCAATGGTGTTCTCTTTATGTAGCCCTTCCTGATCGGCATCTTCTTGCTCTTCACTCTTTTCACGATCAACCCGCGCTTCTGGAATGGCTTTGCTAAGATTCACGACTGCATCGAGACTATGACCTTGGTCGGTGAAGTCCAACACAAGGCAGTTTT
>JAFEGS010000283.1 GCA_018239705.1 Verrucomicrobiota bacterium
CGCAAATCTATGTGAGTTTCGACGCACGTAGGGCAACTTTTGTGCTATACAACAATGAAACACACTGTGTACCCTTATTGCTCAGAACAAACATCTATTCCGAGAGTACTTATGCAGCTGTTAAAAAAAGTGTTTATCCTTTTCATCACAATTGCTACTAGCTTTGTATACGGTGCCTCGAGCGATGATGGGGTGGAGTATATCAAACTTGACAACGGATATCGCGTCTGGACGAAACGTGTCGGCCACGGCCCCATTCAGATTTTGACGCTGCACGGCGGCCCTGGCTGCACCCATGAGTATTTCGAGTGCTTTGAAAATTTTTTCCCAAAAGACAAATATCAGATTATCTTCTACGACCAACTCGGATCCTACTACTCTGATCAGCCTGACGACCCTTCCCTATGGTCTGTAGAACGCTTTCGCGACGAGGTCGAGCAGGTGAGAAAAGCCCTTGATCTCGAGAACTTCTACCTCTACGGGCAATCCTGGGGAGGGATGCTTGCAATCGAATATTCGCTCAAGTACCAACACCACTTAAAAGGCGTCATTATCTCCAACATGACGGCAGGCATTCAAGCATACCTCACCTACATCAGGCAGCTCCGAGCGCAGCTGCCACAATCCATCCAAGATCAGCTGACAGCATTTGAGGAAAAAGAGGATTTCTCCAATCCTGCCTATGAAAAACTGATCCTTGAGGAGCTCTATTCCCGCCACCTGTGCCGCTTGAAACCATGGCCTGAGCCTCTTCTGCGCACCTTTGCGCATAACAACGTCAAAATCTACCAGACAATGCAAGGGCGGCATGAATTTGAGGTCACCGGCACCTTCAAAGACTGGGAACGCTGGGATGATCTGTCGCGCATTGCTGTCCCCACCCTCCTTATTAGCGGTAGATATGACACCATGAACCCCCAAGATATAGAAAAGATGGGGACGCTAATTCCAAACTCACGCGTTACGATTTGTGAAAACGGCAGCCACCTCTCCCTCTACGACGACCAGGACACCTACTTCCAAGCCCTCTTAGCCTTCTTCGCCGACGTCGAAAGTTGCAAACAAACCAAAAACAAGAAATAAAATATTTGTGGGAAGATCACCACAGCGCTGCAGTTCGTTGTGCTCTTAGGCCTTTGTCTCGATATGGAGGTTATGCGTAGTCTCTACTATGCGATGGCGAGCTTTGGGCTTCTCTCTTTTCGAGCTGTTATTTATGTTGCGATGCTAGCAGTAGATTTGCTCTTTTCGTGGATCCAACTGAAGGAGAAATTCTTGGCATGGGATACAAAGTATTCCATCGACAACGAGCCGATCCTTTCCTCGATATAGCAGATAAGGGGTGCATTCGGGATAGTCTTCTTGGAAATGCTTTAATGATTTAAGGTCTTGAGGTGAAACCTTATTCGAATTTTTCACCTCGATTGCACAGAAGAGATCTGCACCATATAGAACAAAGTCTACCTCAAGACCATGGCGTGTGCGCCAGAAGAAGAGTCGACAGTCCTTTCCTGAATATCCAATCCAAGCGCGCAAATGCTGAGCCACTAACCCTTCAAGTGCGTGTCCATCTATCTCCTCTCTACGATCTAGAGGCCCTCGTGGACGTAAGGAGCGGTACACACCAGCATCAAAAAGGTATAGTTTGTTATGGCTGGAAAGTTCTCTTTTTGCCCGTTTTGTGAAAACTGTGAGCTGAAATGCGAGCAGGAGATCTTCAAGTATAGTCACAAAACTGGAAACAGTTTTTCGCTCTACTTCACACTCCTTGGCAATATTGGTAATGTTGATTTGCTCTGCATGAGAAAAGGCAATTACTTCTAAAAATCGGGCAAACTCTCCTACATTGCGCACAAGTCCCTCAGCTTGTACCTCTTCTTGTAGGTAGGTAGCAACATAGGCATTTAAAATATCTTGAGGATCGGAAGAGGCCATGACAAGAGGTAGTGTTCCAAAGGTCAGTGCGCTTTCAAGTTGAAATTGAGCTGGAATTTCCATTGCCATAAAGGGATGGAAACTTCGTAGAACTGCTCTACCGGCTAGTAAATCTACTCCTGTTCTTTTCAATTTTCTGGCGCTCGAACCAGTGAGAACAAATTTTTTGTTCGTCTTCTGTTCAATGATACTGTGAACTACAGTGAGGAGTTCGGGAACTCGTTGAATTTCATCGATGACGATTGTCGCTTTCTCTGAATGAGCATCTACCAATTCTTGGAGTCGCTCTGGACGTGCCGAAAATTCGCGAAAAGTTACTGCCTGAAGAAGATCGATCCACAAGGCATTTGCATGGTATTTTTTAAGCCATGTTGACTTCCCGGTGCCCCTTGGACCAAATAGGAAATAGCTTCCTTTTGGTTCACTAAAAAGTCTGTCCTGAAATGTAAATGTCATTTTGTTCCTATTTTTCCATTTTGCGGCGCAATTTGG
>JAFEGS010000284.1 GCA_018239705.1 Verrucomicrobiota bacterium
CTATCTCCATGCGCGCGAGGCTCGCATAGACAAGATCCCAAAAAAGTACGCCACCTGGAAAGCAGCACTCTCTGAGCTCGCATCCGATATTGAAGCGTGTAGCACGCGTATCCTCCAGCAAAGCGAAAAGCTCCCTACGTTAGTTGAGCCGCAAGCCCGGCTACAAGGCTTTCAAGCACTCTCTGAGCTTGAGCTGAACTCCTATCACCTTCGAAGAAAAAATAAAGAATTGCAGCTTCTTCTCAATAGCCCGGAGCATAAAAAAGCGCTTAAACTATGTAAAGAAATTATTAAAGAGTGTGAGCAGGCTAAAGAGCTCTCTTCTCTTCCTCTTGAGCCCATCATCATAAAGGCTGAAGAACAAATTACCCTCCAGCAACGAACGCTTGCATCGTGCAAAGCATCTCTTAAAAAATCTATTATCGCAATTGACCAAGACATCGTGGATTTTTTGGCCTATGTAGCTACATCTAAAAATCCAGCCGATAAAGAGACACAAAAGCGGCTTCAAAAGCTCATGCCCGACCAAATAGCAGCCATCGAAGATAGTGAGCTTACTGAAGGGGAAAACAAACTCATTAACACCTTTACAGAGGTCACACTTCCCAATGAGCGATACTTCAAATGCGGCATCATTATGGCCGACTGGCGATATCCCAAAATTTACCCCATCATCGAGAAAATGCAAAAGGCTGCACAAGGGCTACAGCAAGTGGAAATCGATTTAGCAGAATCGATCCGTATGGCATGGCAGGGGACATCTAAAACGAAGTCTGCTACAGCAGCTGAATTAAAAGAATTATTAAATAGTCTAGAGCTCATTATCAGAAAACATAAGGAAGAGCTCCTAAAAATACCCTTCTGCGAAGAGGTCCATGCGGGGTTTCACTATGCAGCAAGCCTTTTTACTTGGATTGAAGAGCTTACATCTCAAACTGATTTTCTCTCAAAAATTACTCAGGACCCATGGCTCGGGGTATGCAAGCTGCAGCAGCTATTCTATAGACAGTTAAAACTATTTTCCAAGGAACATACGGATTATGAAAGAACCGATAACCTGTATGAGATTATTATTACCATCTCCCCCCTTCAAGATCAGGCACATTCGTTCTTTGCAAACTATAAAAACCGAATCACAACGATCGTAATTGCAAGTATTGGAAGCCTGGCAAAGCGCCTTCTTTCCCCTTCTTATAATGAAAAGAGCGTAGAAGAATCGATAGCAAGGAGAGCTTCACTGTTTGCGCACGAACTTACGTCGCTCGCATCACTTATTTCAAAAAAAATTATTACATGCCTCTATGTCACAGAAGATGCTTTTGATATAGAGCTCGAACTTATTCTCACAGCACTACAACTTGAACCAAAATACGAAAAGAAGACTCACTTCAAAGATAAGCGCCTGAGCCAGCTGCTTACATGGTACAAAACCAAATCAAGCATGGATGAGGTAAAACCGCTCCTCACTACGCTATCCACCTTTTTTTCTCAATTGAACCAAACTGCCAGGCTTGCAGATACAAGACGAGAAGGAGAAGATTTCTCCCTCTTGTACCACGCCTGCAGCTATAAGCAAACACTTTTTGACATCCAGCAGTCACTTACAACCGATGCAGAAAAGAGCCGCTTTGCAAGCTTTCTCACGGTAATCAAAAATCTCATCGCTGTAGTACAAAAAAAATACCCCTCTCAAATGCACTCCTACGACCTCCACTCCATCGAGATTCCTGAAGATCTTTCGACAGTAAAAGGGGTAGCTGCTGAAAAGGTCGTCTACAAATTACTATCACAGGCCTACTGGGGCCATTCTCTAGAAATCAAGACTGCTGCCCTCGAGACTATTCAGCAGATGGTCAATCAGCCGCAGCTCAATTTCTTGAGCGATAACCTTAAAAACCTGCTTAAAACGCTTGCACTCGGGCTCTTCCTTACGCCGGATGAAACAGCGGACATTTCTCCCTTGGAACAGGCCTACCTTCCACCTCTTCTCAAGCAGCACCTAGAACAGCCGGACTTTTGGACCTACCTTTTTCCCATAGGCACTCTGGAAGAGACTCTCTATAAGGCTCTGAATAGCCCTATTGCTACAGATTCGCCTATAAAAGAGCTCCTTAATGCCTTTACACAGTATGAGCTCTACCCTACCTGGAGGCAGGTGATAGAGAACTATCTTGCATTCAGAAAGTTGGCTGAAGATAAAACGTTGGAAAAAGCCTCAGAAGATCACACTCAATGCCAGCAATACCTCTCTCATCTCGATACCATCCGCAATAACGAACAGCTTACGTCAAAGCGATATAAATATGTTTTTAAAATGCTCTACAAAGAAATGAAGAAAATGCTGGATGACAGCCTACATTAGGAGGATAATTTTTATGGAAACAGAGATGAGCGTCCCACAAATACTTATAGAACAGC
>JAFEGS010000285.1 GCA_018239705.1 Verrucomicrobiota bacterium
TAAGCCTTGGTCGAGCCCTGCAATAGGGTTATTGATCTGTCGAACAAGGCAAAACTTCTTCATCTGTTTTTGCAGCCAGTCAAACGCTCCACGCTCTTGTGCAAGCTTCCATATAACTCCATGACCTCCCGGCTTTAAGACAAGCGTCCCAGGCTTTTTTAAGGCCCAATTGCCCTCAATAGTGATCACCGGGACTAATGGCTGCAGCAGTTGAAAAATACTCTCCTTCGGTCTTCCAAACCAGTTATGCTTCTGGCAAAGGTCTGCAATGAGTGTATCATTGTTTTTATCCTGAGAGGTCATAAGTACAATTGGCACGCGAATCTGCTTACCGATCAGCTTGTAGTAAAGGTATTCACGAGCTTCTAAATCTCGTATCAACCCCTCTAGCAAGGGTCTTCCACAAAATTGAAGATAGGCCACAGGAAGAGACCTTCCTGTATTCTCATCAATCAAGCGAAGCCTCTCTCCAGCACCTCCAACAACATGAATCTCTGCCATGCTTTCAAGGGCGTTGAGTCCATTGACGACCATCTCTGCAGCTGTGTCCCCGCCTTTGCGCACGTCAACATAAGGAGGAGGCAAAAAGCGCACGTCGTCCTTATCTTTTACTGCATCTCCGGCCAGCTGATCGCGCATAAGCTCAAGCGTTTTCAGATGATACCCTATTAGCCCTCCCATGTACCCGTAGAACTGCTCGGTTGTGGTGAGTAGCTCGACAAGGTTGGCAAAGAGCGCCTCCCTGTCGGTCACTAGCTTCCATCCACTGAATACTACATTTCCCTGTCCAAGAGCGATGAGAGCCTTGATAACATACTCATCTCTCGCATTAAGTCCTTGAAGCTGTGTGCGTACACTGCGGTTTTCTGCAAGAAACTGCTGCACCTGAGGAAGTGATGAGACAAGTGTCAGTTTTTCCTCTAAAGTGGGTAATGCAATGATTTTCTGATGGAGCGACGTCAGTTTTTGTATCTGATCTTCAAGAGAAGAAATGTACTCTTGGTTGTTATCATGACCTTGTGTCACTGCTATTTTACGCTCTAGACCCGACATAGTATTTCCTTCATAAAAAGTAGCAAACAGCCTTACCTGAGTACACATGAAGAGGCTTAGCTTTATGATTGTATCGATCTTCATACACTCCTCTCATTCGAAGTCACCAACTTTATCAAGTTTGTGGTAGTCAAATCCATATTTTTCGTTGTTTACAGTGAAAATAGTCGCACATGGCGTGTACTTTCTACTAGACATAAAGTTCAAATCTAGAAAATATGTATATTTGCTTTAATATGTTGTCCACCGGGGAAACCGACTGGACCCCCATGGAAGATCTAACCACAAAAAAGGAGAGAACCTAGTATGACAAAAGAAAAGAAACCCTCAGCTCTGTCAAGACCTGTTGCAGTATCTGCGGAACTAGCAGCAGTAGTCGGAAGCGGCCCTATGCCACGCACAGAGGTCACAAAGAAGCTTTGGGACTACATCAAAAAACATAAACTGCAAGATGCAAAGGCCAAAAAAATGATCAATCCCGATGACAAATTGGGTAAAGTATTGGGCACTCATCAGCAAATCGATATGTTTGCAATGACAAAGAAAGTGTCTCAGCACATTAGGGAAATCAAAGTCCCTGCTGGCGTGTAAGTCAACCGAGCGGCCTTAAGTGGCCGCTCAAAAAATTTAGGTATTCCCCCATTGCAACTCTCCTCCATAAAATGCACCGAGCGCTTTATCGAACGACTGTGGGATGTGTGGTGCATTGCATCTGTCATAGGACTATGGCCTCGCTTTATTGAACCTGCCTCCATCTTCACAAGTCACCTCTCTATCCCTATCCCGACACTGCCAAAAGAGCTCAATGGTCTTCGCATTGTACAATTCAGCGACCTTCACTATTCTCAATACACGAGTGAAAAATTTCTCAAACGTGCAAGCAAGAAAATTGCAAGTCTTTCGCCTGATCTCATCGTCTTCACTGGCGATCTGATCTCCTACAGCGAGCTATCACATGTAGAGCCACTTCAGAGCTTTCTTACTTCCTTAGAGGCCCCTTTGGGCTGTTTTGCTATTTTCGGAAATCATGACTACTCAGAATATGTTTCATTAGCCTCTGACGGTACTATTCGCAAAGTATCGCAGCATCTTCCTGCCATTATGAAGGGCTTTGCAAGGCTTTTTTCCTTCAAGGATAAAACAGACCAAAGTCCGCAAGTTGTAGGCCCTGTAGATGAATTAAAGCCTCTTCACGCTCTCTTTGAACGATCAGGGTTCACTGTCCTGCACAACAAAACCGTACAAATTGGTAAAGAGAGCCACCTGATCAACCTCACAGGGCTTGGAGATATCATGGCAGGGCAATGCCTGCCTAACAAAGCCTTTGAAAACTACAATATCAGCTATCCCGGTATTGTCCT
>JAFEGS010000286.1 GCA_018239705.1 Verrucomicrobiota bacterium
TTCTCGTACAAGGTTTTCTACTACTTCTTTAACTTTCTGTTGCTGTGCAGAGTCTTGTAGATCGGCACGCTCCTTTCCACCCTGCCCCTGTATGACCTGGACCCATTTTTTTTGCGTTTTTGCTACAATTTCTTTGAGACCATCATGTGGGTCATAGAGCCCATCTACTTTTAAAAGCGAAATGAGACGCTCTGTAGGCCTACCTTCTTGCGTAATAAACCAGCGAGCAGGATCTCGCTTTGCAAAGACTTCGCGTGCCTCTTGCAGATACTTCTGATGGAGCTGCTCTGTTTCAGTACCTGCTACTGCCATCATGCATGTCGCTATAAGCAAAAACATATTACCTCGACTTTGTTTGTTAAGGTTTGATATAATGTCTCATTATGAATCATATCCATTTTACAGATTCCTCGTCATTTATTTCTGCTATGAGCAGTATGCTTGCAGTCGCCTGTG
Organism: Verrucomicrobiota bacterium; assembly: GCA_018239705.1. Lineage (GTDB taxonomy): Bacteria > Chlamydiota > Chlamydiia > Chlamydiales > FEN-1388 > SZAS-6. Next base: position 457 of record JAFEGS010000286.1, read on the forward strand.
AGCAGCAGCCTGCTGTGGAAGAGACCAGATATATCCCTGTAGCTGGGGTACAACCCCTCCATTCATCAGTAAAGGTCGTAGAATACATAATAAAGATTGCAGCAGAAAAGCTCTCTCGCCATAAAACGCTCGTTTTGCAGCTGCTCCCATCTCGTGAGGATCTACTTTGCCTCTCGCTCATGGAGCTTATGCGTAAGAAAAATAGAATTTCATCCTGTGAGCGCATTGCGTTTAATGAGCAGACAGATGAAATGGAAGTCACTTTGCGTAAAAGCGCCTCACTTGCTACGCAGCAGGTAGTTGCTGCCCCGCCTGCCTACTTTGGACCATTTGAAGAGCTGTGTGAAGTCGCGCAGGGACAATTTGCACTCTCCTCTGCTACTTCCAGCAAGCCCATACTTGCTACGTGGCATTTAGCTGACTGCATTGCTGCTATCGGTGTTGATAGAGAGGCCAAAGTGGGGTTTTTGTTTCACTTTGAGCAATGTTCAAACGTCCCTTACGCAATTAAACAACTTATGCAGAGACTAGGACAGCAAGCCTATCGCTTTGAATACTGCATACTAGGCGGTGTTACTGGGCTTATGACACGCACGCAAGAAGAGATAGAAAAATATTTTGAAAGAGCTGCAGGTAGCGAATTTCGTTTTGAAAAAAGAGATGCCTGCAAGACCCTTGACATCCCTTTTGCCGATTTTATGGTCGACTCCTACTGGTCTCGATCGGTAAGGCTATGCAGAAGTATCGCCATAGACCTGCGCATGGACGACCCCTTAGGGCAGTTCATGGGCTATGAGCCTGAGATAAACCCCAATTCTATTCGCCATACTAGTGGCGATGCATACTATTCTAGCTCTCGTATGAAATGTATTTTTGAGGGACCATGACAGCAGAGGCAACCACCATTGTAGAACAGCTATTACGAGAGGCCAATGTCGACCGCACGCATGGCCTCCACCATGCCCTACAGGTACTACAGCATGTCCGCTGCATGCTCGAGTGCGAAGAGCCAAAACTATCGAGCCAAGAGAGGCTATGCATTGAGCTTGCTGCCCTTTTGCATGACCTGGACGACCGCAAATACTTTCCGGAAAATAGAGCCTACGAAAATGCCCGCTTTGTGCTCAACAAGGTAGCTCCAGACGCTGTAGAGCCCGTAGTGACCATGATTCAGCTCGTTTCAACCACGAGCAACGGCAACTCGATCGATGGCATTCAGCCCATCTGGATGCTCTATCCTCGCTTTGCTGATCGCTTAGAAGCTATTGGAGAAGTTGGCGTTGAGCGATGCCTTGCCTTCTCACAGCATCGCAAAAGACCCCTCTTCACCCCTCACACCATACAGGTTTCAACTGAAGAGGAGCTCTGGAAGGTGGCGACAAGGGAGCGATTTTCGCTCTACCTCGAAAAGAAGGAATCGGACAGCTTTATCGACCATTTTTACGATAAACTGCTGCACATTGGCACGATGGAGGCCCTTGGCCACCCAAAAAACCCCTACCTCGTCCAAGAAGCCACCAAGCGCCATCGCTATATGATTGACTACATCCTCGATTTTGATTTTTCATCAGCGGATGAAAGCGGTATAAGATGAAACAGTCTTTGCTTTTTTCTGAGCTACGTTTATGGTTGCAAGTGAAAGTGATTCTGGTTTAATGGCATTAGTAGTTGGAATAAACAGTGTAATGGGGTTTGAGTACGTTAACTCAGATGCTACCTTGTCGAGCTCAGATAAATACGCCTCTTTATCTTTTGCCGATAACGGTGCCTTTTTAAGTGCTTCTATGCATTGCTCTTTATTTTTTCCTTCTACTGTTATAGCACCGACAGCACAAACCTGCCCACCGGATAAACAGTAGCGATTTTTATTGTTACCCCGTACATGTGTAAAACAGGGAAATGAAGAGGGCAATTGCCCTGCTCTAACATAGCCTGCTTTGGCCACTTCACTACTTAC
>JAFEGS010000287.1 GCA_018239705.1 Verrucomicrobiota bacterium
AACGATGACTGTCTTTCTTTAAGACTCGTACAGTATCTGCGAGACTCCAGCTGCCTATTATCTGAGCGGCTACATCATCAACCGGTTTGTAGCTCTTGTTATTGGATAGGAAAACGGCGTTTCCTTTACCTGTTGCAGCGAGGGTGAATGTTCCTATCGCTTTTCTTCCACGGGAAGACTTGGTGGATGAGGAGCTGCTATGGGCTGCAAATGGTGTAAGGCAGGCAATTGCTGCTGCAAAAACGGCGAGGTACTTCATGATGGGATTCCTTTTTTGAGGTTTTTCCCTTTTTATGAAGACTTGGGATTTTTTTGTACAACAGAAACGACCTAAACGACAAACGACCTTAAGGACCCCAACGACCTTAACGACTTAAACGACCCCAACGACTGCTTAAAAGTTGTTGGGGTCCGAGTTTGGTCTTACACAGCTGGAGAGGGCTGAGGGCGCTGTTGCTGCTGCTGCTGCTTTAGCATCGCGGCACGCCTGCTCAACTTCACCTGTCCTCTCTCATTGATATCGACCGCAGTCACTGTCAAAGGAGAGCCAACTTTCATGTTCTGCTTTTCAGTGTAGTCAAAGATATTTTCTATGCGGCTGGTATCAAGTTCAGAGATATGGCATAGGCCCTCTTTTCCTGGAAGTACCTCAACGAATACGCCAAAAGGCACAATTGAGGTGATCTTTCCATTGTAGACTTTGCCGATTTCAATCTCGGCAACAAGGCCCATAATAAAGGCTTTTGCATCTTCAAGACCTTGGAATGAGCTTGAGGAGATGCTGACAAGACCATCATCGCTGATGTCCACATCGACGTTAAACTCTTCAGTGATCGCTCTAATTTGTTTGCCGCCTGGGCCAATGATGGTGCCAATTTTGCTCGGCTTAATTTGGATGGTCTCAATGCGAGGCGCCCATTCCGACATCTCTTTTCTTGGCTGTGGGCAGACCTCAAGCATCTTGTCGAGGATGTGCACGCGGCCTTTTTTCGCTTGTGCCAGAGCCACTTTCATGATCTCGATCGTGATCCCTTCAACCTTGATGTCCATCTGGAATGCAGTGATGCCTTCGTGATCGCCTGTAACCTTAAAGTCCATATCTCCAAGCGCATCTTCTACACCGAGAATATCTGAGAGAATAGCGTAGCCGCTCTTTTCGAGGATAAGGCCCATGGCAATACCGGCAACCGGTCTTGTGACAGGAACGCCTGCATCCATCAATGCGAGGCAGCCGCCACAGACAGAGGCCATGGAAGAGGAGCCGTTTGATTCTGTGATATTGGATTCAAGGCGTATGGTGTAGGGGAACATCTCCTTTGTCGGCAGAATTGAGTGGAGCGCACGCTCTGCGAGCTTACCATGTCCTATTTCCCTGCGTCCTGGAGGGCCATTTCGGCCAACCTCTCCAACGGAGAAGGGAGGGAAGAAGTACTGCAGGTAAAAGCGTGAAGCTCCTTCGCCATCAAGATCTTCAAAGCGTTGGGCCATGTTCTCGCCGCCAAGAACGCATATGGCGAGTGACTGCGTCTCTCCTCGAGTAAAGAGGGAGGAGCCGTGTGCTCGAGGAAGGAAGCTCTGTTCAATGCTAATAGGACGAATTTCGGTGACCGATCGTCCATCTGATCGTATGCCCTCTTGCAGGATCATCTGGCGCATAGCATCGCTATTGATCTTTTTGAAGGCTGTTTTTGCCTCTAGCTCGCTGCAGGCCGGTGTTGCACCTTCTGCGCAGAGATGGCCAATGACGATGGCTTCGAGTGCAGCAACGGCCTCTTCGCGCAATAGCTTTTCTTTGATCCTTGTAGCTTCTTTGAGCTGAGGGGCAACGAGCTTCTCTGCAGTGGCAATAAACTCTGGGTTGATTACTTTTAAGGTATCGCGTTTTTTTGGTTTTCCAATCTCTGATTGCCATTTTATAATAGCGTGGCAGATGGTGCGGATAGCATCTTGTCCCATTTCAATGGCTTTGAGGACCTGCTCTTCTGTTAAGAACTTACAGTGCCCTTCAATCATGAGAACGGCATCTTCCGTTCCAGCGATGACGAGGTCAAGTGCTGATGTCTTTTGCTGCTCGATCGTTGGATTAACGACAAACTGATCGTTGACATAGCCGACGCGGACGGCAGCGATTGGCTTAACCAAGGGGATGTCCGAAAGGGCGAGGGCGCAGGATGCGGCACAGATAGCTAAAACATCTGGGCTGTTGACGCCGTCGTATGACCAGACATAGGAGAGGATCTGGGTGTCGTGATAGTAGCCATCTTCGAACATTGGACGAAGTGGTCGGTCGATAAGCCTGCTCGTGAGGATTTCACGCTCAGTAGGTTTGCCTTCGCGCTTGATAAAGCCGGCAGGGGTTTTTCCTGCTGATGAAAATTTTTCTTGATAATCGATTCTTAGAG
>JAFEGS010000288.1 GCA_018239705.1 Verrucomicrobiota bacterium
GCTCTTGCGCGGTCAAATTCTTCAAATCCTATCACAGGCTTTCCTGATAAAAAAGAGCTGCCAAGAGGGGGTGAAAATCAGAACCTATCAAACGAGCTTGATAAGGTGGGTTCGCTTCCCAGATGTGAATGTTCACTATCTGGCGTCGGGATCCCTCAAGTAAAATTATTGTTGATGGCGATTGTGCTTCACTGTATCCCAAAAGGCAGCAGAACAAGAGTATACGCTATTTTTTCTATTTAATCAAGTATCAGGCAGGCTCGAAAGATCAAATGCGAGAAGCTGTCAACCGATACAATCTCGGTAGGCAGACAAGGTAGAGTGCTGCTCCGGCAACCCAGACGTAGCCTGTCCAGGTCGTTAATGATGCGAGATAGACTGTAGAGAATACCAAAGGCCCAATAATGGACGTACAGCTTGTAAGACTTGCAAGAGAGCCCTGTAGCTGCCCTTGATCTTCGTCCTTCACCTGGTTGGAGAGTACCGCTTGCAAAGCAGGCGTTCCTATTCCGCCCAAGGCAAGTAGAAACATGATGGGGAGTACCTCCAGCCTTCAGTTGCAAAGGCTAAAAGTAGATATCCCAGGCCGTCGGCAGACATCCCTAAAAGCAAAGTGCCCTTTTCTCCGAGCCATTTTGTCACACGTCCTGTCAAGAAAGCCTGAGCAGTAGCATTGTAAAAAAGAACTACGTTTTACGTAAAGAAAAAACTTAAGTTGACATCATTGGCTCCGGCCCTGATCATAGAGTTAGTAAAGAGGTAAATAAATATGAAGGCTAATAAGCGGTTTCTTAGTAAGTATTTGCCCACAAATATCTACATGCCTAATTTGCGTGATATGTATGAGGAAGTTGGACAAGAGCCGAAATATATTCTAGATATCCTTGATTTACCCCGAACAACAGAAAATATACAACTCTACATATCATGGAAAACTGCACGAGACACAATTATTTGCTGGAAAATTTTTAGTGAGCAATTAGGAACCTCAGTAGTAGATGTCCCAATTTCATCAATGTCCATGCTGGAGCTTTCGGAAAAAGCCGCCACATTTGACGAATGGGTGGATAAAAATAGGCGAGCCATTTCAAACCTGAAAGAGCTTAATTTTTCTAGCAATCAGCTGAATTTCCTTCCAAAGGCTATAGAAACATGTACAACACTTCAAAAGCTAGATCTTTCTCGCAACAGGTTAGAATCGTTTCCCGAGACAATACCACGGCTTACAACGTTGCAGGAGCTTAACCTTTCAGAAAATAAACTACGCTCACTACCTGATGACTTCGGAGAACTCAAAAATCTACAAGCGCTCAACCTTTCAACGAATAGGCTCGCATCTCTTCCAAATTCCATATCAAGTCTTTCGCACCTTCAAAAGCTCTACCTTTCGGACAATTTTCTAAAAACTCTTCCCGATCAGATCGGAAAGCTTAGCGACTTGCAAGACTTCAACCTTTCAAAAAATGCACTTAAATCTCTTCCCGATAGCATAAGAGGGCTTTCAAAACTTCAGAGGCTTAATCTTCAATCCAATATGATAAACCGCCCCCCAGAGTCGATTGGATGCTTATCAAATCTTAGAGAGCTAAACCTGTCATGCAATGAGTATCTAGATGTAGTTCCCACATGGGTAGGAAGTCTTTCGGAGTTAAGAGCACTCGATTTGTCCGGGAATTGGATTGAAAACCTTCCTTATGAGATGGCAAAACTAACCAAGTTGCAGAAACTCGATCTTTCAGGCAATGAGTTATGCGTTGTCCCTGAGTGGATAAGGGATCTTTCTAATCTGCGAGAGCTATACCTTTCGGAGAATCGTATAACCTCCATTCCTGAATCAATAGGAAGTCGTTCAGGTCTACACGTTCACCTTTAGAAGAGCTAAGACAATGGTCTGATCTTTCATTGGTTATTTTGGAGCAGCTGAACAACTTTATCAACTGGTTCAGGCATGCTTGAAAGGTCAAAGCCTTGTGGTGGAAGCACAGTAACATACTGCAGGTCCATCAGCTCTTCTGCTGTAGGCATAGCGAGGAGCTCGTAGGCATATGCCCCCTCTGCGAGAGGTGTGATCGTGTGTACAGTGGCAATTTTAAGGCCTTCGGGAAAGACTCCATCCATACCACTCGTAACGAGAAGATCGCCTACCTGTATGATTGGGCAGGTTTCACGCCCGCCGCCGGCGATCTCTCCGGTTCTCAGATCCCTTGAAGGCCCATGCTTGTCATTGAAATCATAATTAAAGCCGCTCCCCTTTAGAAGAGGGCTCGGAGTGCGCCACAATGCCTCGCCCTGCCCCTGTAAAATGCCTTTAGCAAGATAGAGAGGGTTTTTGGGAAGATTGAGCTCATCTGAGAGGCTATTTAAGAGCCACTGCATGGCCTTTCGCTTCTCTTCGCT
>JAFEGS010000289.1 GCA_018239705.1 Verrucomicrobiota bacterium
CCAGCAGGTGGTGCACCCAGATGCCGTAGGCTTTTGAGTGGTCAACGCCCGATTCTGTGGCTGCAAGCACCATGGCAATGCTGTTTGGGTCGATCTCTTTGAGGGCGCCGGTAGCGCTTGTGGCAGCTAAGGTGACAATGTCTTCATCAGGCGGCAGCACGGCCATTTTTTCTTGGCCAAGTCCTTGAAAAAATTTGTTTGTTTCGACGCCTCTCTTGCTTGCGAGGAGCTCAAGGTCCAAAAAGTAGCGCGATGTGTAGAAATGTAAGGCTTCGATACCGACTTGTCTCACTGGCTAGCTCCTATTGGCCGTTCGATGCTGAGGTGCGCCGACATGAGCTCACCCGGAATTGTCTGTGCCGCCAGAAGCGATAACTCGCCACAAAGCACCGTAGCGCAGGTGATGATAGCGAGGCGCCGTGCATTTGCTCCCGATTCACAGTCTGTGCAGCCCATTTTTTGTAAGTTTTTCTTTACAAAGTCGAGCTGCTTCCCATTACCGACAGTGCCTACAATGATATTGGGCAGGCTGACACTGAAGTAGAGATCCTCACCTCGAACTTCTGTATGGACAAACCCTTGGGAGCCTTCGATAATATTGCTCGCATCTTGGCCTGTTGCGAGATAGAGGCCTAGCAGGATGTTGGCAAAATGGGCATTAGCAGAGCGCACACCGCCTGCAATAATCGACCCTATAAGATTTTTTTTGATATTGAGCTGGACAATCTGCTCCGGCGTCGTTTTTAAGTATTTCTTTACTAGAGTTCTTGGAAGGAGAATGTCTGAAATGACCGATTTTCCTCTTCCTAAGATGCCATTGACCGCGGAGACCTTTTTGTCTGTGCAGTAGTTGCCCGAAATAGAGACGTAAGCGAGCTCCGGATATTTGGTACAGATCCAGCTTAAGACATGATCTGCTGCTTTTGTGACCATGTTGTGGCCTGAGGCATCGCCTGTTGTCATCTCGAGGCGAATATAGAGGAGGTTGCCCACGATCTGGTGGTGCATGTCTACAAAGCGGACGTGACCACTTGTCTCTCGGATTGCTGCAGCAATTTCCTCTTTTCTTTGGTGGAGTTTTTGTGAGGCGTTGTAGGCCGTTTCGACATCCTTTGCCTCTACAAGGACCGAACGCGTCATTCGATCATCGAGGAGTACAGTGCGGATACCGCCTGCTTTTCGGCAGATGCTGGCGCCTCTGTTGGTAGAGGGCCAAAGCGGCATCTCATAGGTGGCGAGTGGGACTTCGATCTCGCCCTCCACTTCCGGTCCAATAATTTTTATAGGACCAACCCACTGAAGGGGGATGTTTGCAGCTTCTTCGGTCATAATACTCCATTAAGAGCATCAATGATCCGTTAAGTAGCTTCAATATGTCAATGTAAATAACAGTGCCCGATTTTCTCTCTAAAAAATTCGGGCACGGGCACGCACGCGGGCACGGGCACGTATAATCACGTTGGATGCGACGTCATAGCTTTTTGGTAATCGAGAATAAACGAATTGACCATTGAAACTACTGACTGAGTGACCTCTTTTATCATATCCTCTTTGGGACCTGCAATGAGCGTCGCCTGAGACCATGTTAAGGCCAAGATACTGCTGTTATTTCGAATAAGCGTTGCTGGCTCGGAAAAGAACAGCTGCACAAAGGTGGCAATCACACGGTCAGCTTCTATGCTTTTTACTCGCAGTGTGAGCTGAGGTAGACCGGGGTCATTTTTCACCTGAATTTGGGCAAGGGTCAGCCTCGATGTAATTTCTGAGAGGAGCGCCGATTGCTGGAGCCCATACAGGCGGGAATCATTTTCGGCAATTTCTAGATCTAGGCGGATGGTTCTGTGAGCGTTCTGTCCTTGGGTAGTCACCGGCATGGAGAACTCCGGACCTGCACCAAGCAGTATGTTTTGGGAGAAAAGCAGTGCAATCATAAGAAGAATAGATCTCATAGGTACCTCTAAATTTTGTTAATGCTTCATCATGTCAGAAATCAATTTTAGCTACGAGCCCAAAATAGGGGGCCGGCTTGATTTTGTAGTGGTGTCTATGCCGGTCTTCGTGGTTTGAGACCCTCATGCGACCGGCTATGCTCTCTCCGACATGGGCGTTAATGTAGATGCGCTCACTCAGTCGGTAGTTAAGTCCAATTTCAGCGCCCCAGTTGCGGTAGGCAACAAGCCCGCGATGGATTCTGTCATCTTTTTCGAGGCGCTGGCGCGTCAGGAAATAGCGTAGAGCCCCTTCACACGACCAGTTACTGTCCATGCTATAGACTGCTGAGACGTTGAGAGGGAAGACGAGGTTGAATTTCCACTTCTCAGAGTGGGTATAGTCCATACCGACGACAGGAAGCATTCTTGAGTATCTCATTCCGGTATAGGCCAC
>JAFEGS010000028.1 GCA_018239705.1 Verrucomicrobiota bacterium
GTCATCCCTCGCTACAAGACCATGAAAGGGTACTGCGTGCCTAGACGCTTTGGCTGGGATTGCCATGGACTTCCTGTCGAAAATGAGATCGAAAAGGCAAAAGGGCTTACGGGGGCCGCGTCCATTGAGGCATTTGGTGTTGCAAATTTTAATGAAGAGTGCCGAAATATCGTTCTACGCTATGCTGAGGAGTGGAAGTCTATTGTGCTCAGGATGGGTCGATGGGTCGACTTCAAGCAGACCTTTATGACGATGGACCTCTCCTTCATGGAAAGTGTCTGGTGGGTGTTTAAAGAGCTCTATAAAAAGGGGCTGGTGTATGAGGGCTACAGAGTGATGCCCTACTCGGCAAAGCTTGGTACGCCGCTATCAAACTTTGAAGCTACCGAGAATTACAAAGAGGTTGATGACCCCTCCGTTACTGTGATGTTCCCTCTGGTTGGGAATGAAGACACCTCACTTCTTGCCTGGACGACGACGCCATGGACGCTGATTTCCAACCTCGCCGTCGCCGTTGGGCCCGATATTGACTATGCGCTGGTGCAAGATCCTCATTCACATAAAAAGTTTATTATAGCTGAGAGCCGGATAGGCTGCTACTTCAAGCATCCAGAAGAGGAGCTCATTCTTGCCAGGATGAAGGGTCGAGATTTGGATGGAAAGGCCTATGTTCCTGCCTTTAACTATTTTGCCTCCATGCGAGAAAAGGGTGCTTTTAGGGTTATTGCCGATGAGTTTGTGACGACCGAAGATGGTACAGGGCTTGTTCATTGCGCTCCAGGATTTGGTGAGGCAGACTTTTACGCCTGCCAAAAGCGAAATATTCCTGTTGTCTGTCCTGTCGATCAAAATGGGCAGTTCACAACAGAGATCGCAGAATTCCAAGGTCGATTTGTCAAAGAGTGCGATAAGGAGATCATTCGCCATCTCAAGCAAGAGGGCAGGGTATTAAAGCACGAAACAATGCGCCACCGCTACCCCTTCTGCTGGCGATCAGACACGCCGCTTATCTACAAGGCTATGTCGACCTGGTTTGTCAGGGTGGAGCAGATCAAAGAAAAGCTGCTCGCTGCGAACGACCAGATTGCCTGGATGCCTCACCACGTAAAGCATGGGCGATTTGGCAAGTGGCTAGAGGGCGCTCGAGACTGGAATATCAGCCGAAATCGCTACTGGGGCACTCCCATACCGCTCTGGAGAGCAGAAGATGGAGAAATTCTCGTTGTCGGCAGTATCCAAGAGCTAAAGGAGCTCGCAGGTGTTGAAGCAAAAGACCTCCACAGGCACTTTATCGACCATCTCAAGATCGAAAAAGATGGAAAGGTCTTTACGCGCATTCCGGAAGTATTTGACTGCTGGTTTGAATCTGGCTCAATGCCTTATGCCCAAAATCACTATCCATTTGAAAGCGCAGCTGCTTTCGACAAGACCTTCCCGGCCGATTTTATCGCAGAGGGCCTTGACCAGACTCGCGGCTGGTTTTATACGCTGACAGTCTTAGCAGCAGCCCTCTTTGAAAAGCCTGCATTTAAAAATGTGGTTGTCAATGGCATTGTTCTGGCTGCAGATGGCACCAAGATGTCAAAGCGGCTCAAAAACTATCCCGATCCGGTGGAGATGCTCAATAAATATGGAGCTGATGCTGTTCGCCTCTACATGCTCAATAGCCCAGCTGTGAAGGCAGAAGATCTCTGTTTTTCAGAGCCCGGTGTTGAGACGTGTCTACGGCAGGTGCTGATCCCTCTTTGGAACTCCTATAGCTTCTTTATCACCTACGCAAGGCTCTATCAGTTTCAACCACAAGAGACAACTCGTCCACCACAAGCGGCAATTGACCGATGGGTCTTGTCAAAAGTGCAGAAGCTCATTCATGACGTAGAACTGGGCATGGATGGGTATGATCTCAGCCAAAGCGTATTTCCATTCATCGAGTTTATCGAACAGCTCACCAACTGGTACATCCGTCGCTCTCGTCGCCGCTTCTGGAGTGATGAGGCCAGTACTGACCGCCAAGAGGCTTTTGAGACGCTCTATACAGTGCTTGTGCAGCTATCGAAGGTGATTGCGCCATTTATTCCCTTTATAGCGGAGTCGGTCTATAGAAACCTTCGCAAAAATAGTGATCCTATATCGGTCCATCTGACAGACTATCCTCACTACCAGGTAGAGCTTCGCGACCAGCACCTCGAAGAAGCTATGCAAAAAGTCCAGGATGCGGCAAGTTTGGGTCATAGCCTGCGCAAGGAGCATCAGCTCAAAGTGCGCCAGCCATTGAAGAGAGCCTACATCATATCTGCAGATGCCACGACGATCGCTCTTCTCAAAGAGGAGCAGGCGCTGATTGGAGATGAACTTAATGTGCAAGAGGTGGTATTTAGTAGTGATGAGAGCCAGTTTGTACGATTGAAGGCCAAGCCCAACTTCAGAGTACTTGGCAAAAAGCTTGGCTCTAAGATGAAGCAAGCCCATCAGCTTATCGAGCAGTTTTCTCATAAAGAGCTCGAAAAGCTTATGGCAGGTGAGTCGGTCGATCTTGTGATCGACGGAGAAACATTTATGCTGACACCTGAAGAGGTGCATGTAGAAAGAGAGGTGAAAGAGGGAATTATTGCTGCCAATAGTGGCAAGATTACGGTGGCTCTTGATACTGAATTGACCGACGAGCTTCTCATGCTCGGCCTTGCTCGCGAGATTGTGAACAAGCTTAACCTGATGCGCAAAGAGGTTGGTCTTGAAATCTCTGATCGCATCCATGTGAGCATTGATACAACAGAGCGAGTAAAAAAATGTATTAACGAACACCGAGATGCTATTGCCAGCGAGATATTAGCTCTTTCCTTCACATTTGGACCCTGTCAAGGTGGTGAACTTGACCTTAACGGGGAAAAAGCAGTTGTTGCGATTATCAAAGCTTAAGGTGAGGAATCGTATGCAGTGCCTAGTAGTTATAAGTTTTGTTATCTTAAGTCTCTCGTTTCACAGGACGCTAGAGACTACTGAGGTGGCCGTAAGAAAGCATGATCCGATGATTGTGCTCCTCTTGGGACCACCTGGATCTGGAAGGGACGCTCTTGCCGTAAAACTGAGCAATTCATTTTCCTTTCCCTACATCTCCTGTACAGATCTTCTGCTCGATCATAGCTATGATGAGTCAGAGTCTGGCAAAAAAATTCGAGAATGCCTCAACAGCGGGCAGGGGGTTTCAGATGAGCTGGTGCTCAACTTGATCGCGTGTAGAGTGAAAAGCCCCGATTGTGCAGAAGGATTTCTGCTCGATGGCTTTCCTCGCACCTTTGAGCAGGCGCTCGCCCTTCATGAAAAATTTAAAGCGACGCACTCTCTGTTTCCTGTCTCCATTCGCGTCTCTGATGATTGGCTAATTTCCCATCATCAAGGACGGCTTGTGTGCAAAAAATGTGGTCGTGTGTACCATCTCGAGCACTCTCCACCCCACAGAAAGGCGCAGTGTGATTTTTGTGCATCTCGCCTTGTGCAGCGCAATGTCGATAGCCAGGACTGCGTAAAGCGGCAGTGTGAGACCTATCGCTTTCGCTCGCTTCCCCTGCTCACCTTTTATGCAGAGGAAGGGCTGCTTGTAGAGGTCGATGGCAATCGCGTATTTGACGAGATGCTGCAGGAGATCAAGAACCTCATCACCGCCGAACAGATGTGAAGTAGCGATAGCTTATCCTGTGGCGATGCATGGCATAGCAGAGAATAGCGATCGCAGCTGCCAGTGAAAGCACAATGACGTTGGGCGCGCGCAAAAATGGCACAGAGGGCTGGTCAATAACACCCCAGCGGTCTCCCGGAGGCCAGAAAATCACGATCGGCGAGCCTTGGATGTTCTGCTGAGGCACTGCGCCAATGAAGCGACTATCGTTACTCATGGCATGGTTGTCGCCAAGAAGAAGGTAGTGGTTTTCAGGAATGTGCAGTCCAAACGCTTTGATGAAGGCTGCATCGATTTTACCCTCGTCGAGAGGCGCTCCACGGTCGGCAAAAGCAATATAGCTTGGAGACTTTGCTTGCCTCAAAATTTCAGTATCAGAAAATACGGTCAGTGTGGGGTCTGCTTTATCAAATATTTTCTTTCCAAGCGTGTAGAGATCTCCATCTCTGAAATAGGCGTAGCGTGCAGGGTAGGTATATCTTGGAAGGGGATAGAGCTCGATACCTGAGTTATAGAGCGTTTTGAGCGCAGCTATTGTCTGAGGGTAGAGAGGGTGAGATGGTGGTAACTGGTTCGAAATGCCCGCCCAGCCTATCTGGTAGGCTATACCGTCAAAAAACTCGTAGCAGCCGTCTGGAATTGCCTTATCGAGGAAAATGCCCTTCATGTGAGAGGTGGTCTCTTCTGGGGTATAGTGAAAGGCTGTACCACCCTTTACAATAAAGCGTGCGGTGTAGAGTCCTTGCTTGATTGCATCGCAATGCGCATCATCGAGCGGGATCCAGGTCTTTCTCGTGTAGAGAAGAGAATTGGGGCTTGTTCTTTTTGTAGGCAGTGTTGGCGTGTGGCTGAGCTCGAGGTAGAGTTTGGCATTGCTATTTGTGTAGGGAGTAGCCTCTTTTGGAAGCTCTTCTTTGGTCACAAGTTTTGAGATGGCAAAGTTGCCGATTCCCCAAAATTCAAAAAATGCTTTTGGGTATGCTCCCAAGTTCAAGTCTTCAGGCATCCAGCCATCAGGTGTAGGGACCTGGCTCGTAATAGTGCCTGCAGGCGAGATGCTGATCTTACCAATGGGAATATTCATGTGGTAGAGAAGGAGCATCCGGTCTGGCTGGTCGTTTGAGGGCATTGTCTGCTCTACTTTGCCATCAAAGGTGATAAATGGAATATGCTCGAGGTGGACTGCCTCTTCTAGTTCATTGCCCTCTTTGTCGATGCCATAGATTTTTCCACCATAAAAATAGATCGTATCACCTCCCTTTGCAACGCAGCGCTTTACATAGCGGCGTTTACCGGGAAAGATACCGAAATAGGTGGTGTCGACGTCGGAGAAGCCTAGATTATCTCCTGTAATAATGACAATGCTCCCTCTTTTAACGAGATCAGGCTCAAAGAGAAAGTGGCGCGTCTCGAAGGGTACGTTAATACCGAAGGTATTTTTGAGAGCAAAGACGCCATCTTTTTCTTTAAAAGTTGGGCGCATGGAGCCGGTGGGGATCTCATATGGCTCAAACCAGGCCTGTCTGATGACTCCGGCGATAGCGAGCGCAACCACAATCGCTATGATGAACTCTTTGATGTGCTCGAAGACCCTTTTTTTGCCATGCTCTTGGAGGAACAGCTCCATTTCTTGTGCATAGAGCCTGGCCTGCTCCAGATTTTTTGCTGCAACAGCACTGTGGAGGCTGTCAATGAGATGTTCAAGCTGATCGATTTGAGGGGAGCCGAGCCTTTTGCGAAGGCGCTTATAGGTACTTATCGCAGTCTGTAGCATTTTTTTACATGCTCGCAAAGAGTTGAATGTAGGTAGCGCCTTCGTTGTAGTTGTCATCTCAATATCCTTGGGGTGGTTATTTGATAGTTGAGTGTAGCGACTACAAGAATTTTCTGCGACGTCAAAAAAATGTACGTTTTTTGTTCGCTTTCATCATTTCGGATTAAAATTTTGTGGGATATCTGTCGAAAGAATGACAATAACTCACAAATCCGGGATTGGTTATGTGCAAGGAGTGCGATGGGCTTTATAAGATAAGTTTTTGATTATCAAATAGATATGTATTCTTATGAACAGCTTGTAGATCGCGCAGTTATCAACAAAGATGTGTGTATCAAACTGTTCATAAATCATAAAGAGAGAGGAGTGGAGAAGAGAGGCCTTTGCCGGAGTCGATAACGCCGATTTTTATTTTGTTGAGTCCTGCATTCATCTCTATCCAGTAGGGTAAATAGGTAATTGCTTCATGCACAGGGAAGTAAAGCTCGAGTGTTTTTCCTGATAGCTCACTTTCATCACGAGGCCATACGAGGCGAAAAGCCTCTACTGCTACTTTAATTTCTTTACCTTCAAAGATGATCTTTGGAAGCCATAGAGGGCGAAAGTCCATCTCGCCTGGCAACGGCTCTGCTCCAATACGCTTTCTCTCAGGTGTCGCAATTAATGTAAGTGGGGTTGTAAGAAGCGTTGGGAGGAATGGAAAGGTGATCGGTGCACTAACGTAGGCCCTTTCATCAACATTGTAGACAGACTTGATGGTTCCATTATCGAGCGAAATACGGCTTACTGTCCAGGAACTATGGCCTGGAGCGCCCTCATTGAGCCATTCCTGCCACTTCCTTATCTCCGGCTTGGGGCTACTAATCTCTTCCACAACAAGTTCGCTGCCGTTATTCCCAGCAATGCGCAGGAGCGTACTCTGCTGCTTGTAGGCGTAGACAACAAAATCGCCGGAGGATGCTTTCTTGATCTCCTTGTCGATATCTTTGGCTGAGAGAGTAGTTTGCACGAGCAAAACCATGAAAAAAAGCAGCGTTTTAATACTCATGAAAATGGATTGGTGTTTCATATCATCAGAATAGCAAAAAGTGACAAAAAATGTACATTATAGAGCTTCGTTTTTGCGTTTCACTTTTGCGGCTTCAATCTTATTTGCTATATCAGTAAACTCGTCGTAGGTGCGTATGTTTGCTAGATCCGCAGGCTTATTGAGTATTCCCAGTTCAAGCCCATCTGCAAGAATAGCGCATCGTTCTTTTAAAAGTGCTTTGACCCAATCTTTAACGAGAAGCTGGTCTTTTGGCACCCCTTGTTGCTTGTTAATATCCTTTGCCCACTCATCTATATTGATTTCTCTAAACGCTTTAATCATTTTTTCTTTTGCGCCTTGAGGTATATTTTTATTGGCTAGAGGTAGTTTTGCATACATCTCTAAATTACCCATCTGGGCATATGTTCCAGCAATATTTCCTGGATTTGCTCGACGCAGGCCGTTACCCAAATCAATTCCCCTGCAATCTGCGATTTTACCATCGCCATCTACTTTTACAAAAATGTTGTCCGTATGGGGATCTAACTGGCCCATTGCCCACAGAACGCAAGCAAGGATCTGGAATTTTTCCTCTGCTTCTTTATTTAAAAAAACAGGCTTCTCTACTTTGGAAAGAGGTTGAAACCCCTCGAGATAGTAGATATTTGCTCCTAATGTAGTTTCTTTGCCGTCAATTTCTAGTGATTTCATCTCTGCTTTCGGAAGAAGATCCATTCCTAGACCAGCCTCTTTCAACCCTTGAGAAAGGCTGTAGGCCGCAACTTCAGTGAATTGCTCGTTGTTGCCTTGTCGGTTTAACAAACGGAGCTGTCCAAATACATTCTTGATCATATTTTCCAGTTTTTTAGCAATATCGGCAGGGGAATTTCCGAAGTTTTGTGGGGGTTTAAAAACTGAAACTTTCTGATTTTCCTTATCAGTTTCAAATGGATCTGTTAAAAAAACGGTACCATTAACCCCCGCGCCGGCGGCTCGAGGCTTCGCCCCAAGCTTCAGCCCAAGTTCCGCCTTGGCTGTCTGGATTTTGCTATTTATTTCTTGGAGTTTTTCTTCCACTTGATCAGGAGAGAGGCCTCCCGTGTTTTCTTTTATTCGCTCTTTCTCTTCGAGAAGTATATTCAGATTCACTGGTCGTAATAACAGTTTTTGCAATCCAACTTTCCCTCGCAGCATGTCGATGTCAAATAATTTTTCTGTAAAAGCCAATGGAGGAGCTCCCTCTTCTTTACTGCCAAAGAAAAGTTTTTTTATGCCGTTTATTTTTTCTTCATCGAAATAATCAGGTTTGTTCCTTGCAACAATTTCAAGATGATGAAGAAACTGTGCCACATCCGATTTATTTTCAAGTTTCTCCTTGCCTTTCAAAGCAGCAATGCTAGTTTCAACACTTACAGAACTTGTGACGCTCTCACGTATATCTTTTGGTGTTTGAGATAGTAGGCCTTCATTCACTTCTTTCCACTTATTAAAACTTGTTTTCTTTACACAAACAACTTGCCCATTTACAGTTTCATTAATGGCCAAGCCTGCTTTAACAAGTGCTTTCTGGACAGTTTTAGACAAACTTGAGTAGTCTCTTATTCCTAACTCACTGTTTGCGCTCGTTTTCTCGCCTACAAAATGCAAGCGGCCCCCATCTCTATACATAGTACTGAGATCTTGGTTGCTCATCGATTCCATAAATAAAACCACCTCGTAAAAAACCACTCCTAATTTTATTGTAGATAATAAATATTTTAATTCAAATATAATTTTTTGATGCTGCGTTGCTCAGCTTTTTCTTTCAGAGCAAGGGGCTGGAAATAATCTCGAATTTAGGTATCATGCATTTGTAAACACCCTCTCTCCTGAATAACAAAAAGCGAGA
>JAFEGS010000290.1 GCA_018239705.1 Verrucomicrobiota bacterium
TTTAAGTCGTTATGGTCGTTGGTGTCGTTAAGGTCGTTTGTCGTTGGTGTCGTTTATAGCATGCCCGGCAATCCAGCCAGTCGTCCAGGCGTTCTGGAAGTTAAACCCGCCCGTGACACCATCGATATCCAAAATTTCACCTGCAAAAAAGAGACCGGGGACAATTTTGCTCTCCATTGTCTTGAACTGCACCTCATCGAGCGATACCCCGCCGCATGTGACAAACTCCTCCTTGTGAGTCGTTTGCCCATCAATCTGGAAGCTGTCTCTTCTCAGCCGCTCTATAAACGAGAGGATCTTCTTGTTTGAGATGTCGGCAAGCCGTTCTGAGCCATCTATCCCCTCTTTTGCAATGAGGGCCTTCCATAAATTACTGGGAAGATCAAACAGCGCAAGGGTAGAGAGCGCTTTGCGAGGCTGGCTGGATCGTAGCTGTTCTAACACTGTGCGAGCCTCATCCGTGGTGACATCAGGGATCCAGTTGATGCAGCATTCTGCTTTATAGGCCATATCGTGGAGAAGCCTTGCCCCAAAGCTTGAGAGCTTAAGCACTGCCGGCCCGCTAAAGCCCCAATGGGTGATCAAAAGCGGTCCCGTCTGTTCGAGCGTGGTCTTTGCAATTTTGACCGTGGCCTTTTTGACGCTAATACCGGCAAGCTCTTTCAGGGCAAAATTGGCAATATTAAAGGTAAAGAGCGAAGGGACTAGTGGCTGTATGGTATGGCCAAGCTCTTGTAGCCAGCTAAAAGGTGTTCGATTTCCCCCGGTTGCAAGCAGCACCCGATCACATTCGATAGCCGGTTTGTCGGCAATCTGGAGGACAAAGTGCGTTGCATTTTTTTGGATGGCAGTGATGCACGTTTCGACCGCGATAGTCACGCCTGCATTTTTAGCTTGGCGAATGAGGCAGTCGATAATTGTCTGAGAGCTATCGGTAGTTGGAAACATGCGCCCGTCCTTTTCAGTCTTGAGCGGCACGCCCCTCTTTTCAAACCATTCGATGGTATTTCGTGGCTGGAACCTAGCGAAGGGGCCTCTGAGCTCTTTACTTCCACGAGGGTAATTTTGAACGAGTTGGGCAGGATCAAAGCAGGCATGGGTAACATTGCAGCGCCCGCCACCTGAGATGCGCACTTTTGAGAGCAGCGCCCTGCTCTTTTCAATGAGGAGGATCTCAGCTTGAGGATGTGTCTGTGCAGCTGTGATGGCAGCAAAGAAGCCGGCAGCGCCACCACCTATAATAACAATTTTCATCTGACCCTCTTAAACCGGCATAATTGTACCCTTTCCCTCACAAAAAATCCAATGGTTGCAATTTTAAATTAAAAATTATATATAAAAAAAAGATTACTACACGAGGAGAGGACTATGCAGTTAGGGTATTTTTTTGGCAAAGGTGTGCTGCGGCGAGATAGAGATTCCTTCAGGCTGCTTATTGCGGCACTTCCTCTCATTGCTCAGTTGCTCGTAAATGCGATACCCTTTGTCTACGATCTCTTTCTACTCGGCCATTTTTCGACTACAGCCCTTGCTTCAATGCAGATCTCTGCGACTATTTTTTTCTCGCTCTTTTCTGTACTCACTGTTTTTTCTACAGGATCTCTTTTGCGCACCATCCTTATTGGTAGCTTTGCAGCAGGTCTCTCTTTTATGGGGATCGATGCACTGCTTTCCCTTTTTCCTATGGCCACACCTTCTGTGAAAGAGGCAGCTAAAGAGTATCTCACTTGCGTCATTCCAGCTCTACCCATCTATTTAGTGGCTGCTACTTTAGCACAGAGATGCAGCATCTCTATTGGGTGCAAGAGTATGTGCCTGCATATTGCCTGTTCTACGCTCCTGATTTTTGGCTTTTTTGGTCTTCCCTCGATGGGAGTACGAGGAGCAGCTATTGCCTCTATAGCCGGGGCGATCTTGCAGGTAGTGCTTCTGCGAAAAAATGGGCTTGCTTGCAAGGGTAAAGAGCTCTCTGTTTCTTCTTTTATCGAACGCGCTCTTTACTATGGGAGCTTTTTGCTTCTCACAGTGATGGTTGGTAACTTAGGCGATGTTGCCATGGCCACGCAGCAGGCGTTGATTGCTCTAGGAATTCTCTGTTTTGTATGTACGAATGCTCTTTGCCAAACCTGTTCGCAGGGTATGGCAATGTGCCTTATGTCGGCTCTTGCAGCTATTTTGTGGTTTGGGGCAACCGGCTGTATGCGGCTCTGTAGCTCCGATCCGGAAGTTATCGCGCTTGGAGTCAGCTGTTTTTCCCTCTTTGCTATCATCCAGCCCTTGTCGGCTTGCGCTGTCCTTCTCTCAGATACAAGAAATGCCAAAGTAGCATTCCTTAGCGGCTGCTTTGTGCGAGGGGCTATGGCCTA
>JAFEGS010000291.1 GCA_018239705.1 Verrucomicrobiota bacterium
ACAAAGGACACAAACGACGAAAAGGACTTAAACGACAAACAACGACCAAAAGGACCCAAAGGACAAGGCCAGAGTCCTTTTTGTCGTTTGTGTCGTTGTTTGTCGTTTAAGTCCTTTTCGTCGTTTGTGTCCTTTGTCGTTTTGGTCGTTTGAACCCCACACAACCGTTTCCCGGTTGCAAAAAATCCCTCACCTAGTCCAAAGTCTCTTTTGTGGGGGATATACCTTCTTCCATATACTAAAAAATAACACCGAGGAATAATTATGACAGTACAGATTAACATTACATTTAATCCATTTAGCTACGAAGTCCTTATTGGCAGTGGCCAAGAGTACCTACAAACAACTCAAGAAAGTGTCCCAGCTTCAGAACTTCCCTCCCAGAGCCCCGAGATCGAGAAAAAAGACGACGAAGCTATCGCAAAAGCACAATTAGAGAAATTTAACCAGGGTGATATTGCCTCTCAGAACATCGCTTCAGCACTTGTGAAAGAAAAAGAGGTAATTGTCATTAAGGATGATAAGCCGGCTGACCAGGAAGTGAATGCGCTGTTAAAGCAATATAGCGATGAAATTATCAGCGCGCTCCCAAGCGCTGTCACACAGCTGCAGGAGGCTGTAAGAGAGGGAATTTTCGAAGTCATGGCTGAGAGCATCAATACTGCAGAAAGCTTGCTGGATGAAGAGAAGAAAGCTCTTTTTGGACCACTTGAGCAGCATGTGAATACTGCCTATGGAAGTACAAATGATGCGATCCCAGTAATGGCTATAAAACAGCAAGTGCTGGAAAAGATAGAAAGCTATGTTGCTGCTGTTAATGAGGCAAAGAACAAACCGGTGGAGCCTCCTGTTGTTGAGATCGAAAAAGTGGACTATGCAGCTCGAGCAGAAGAGCTCATTAAAGGGATCAACATACTATCTCCAGAGGATAAAGGGCAACTTTGGACTCTCTTAGTGCTCGATGAAGAGGGTCGGGCAGCGGAGCTGAAAGCGCTTGAGAGACCTTGTCCTCAAGTAACAGCTGACATTTTGGAATTTATCAATGGGTTGGATGCAGAAAAACGCGCCCCATTTATTGAAACGTTTACCAACGCAGCTG
Organism: Verrucomicrobiota bacterium; assembly: GCA_018239705.1. Lineage (GTDB taxonomy): Bacteria > Chlamydiota > Chlamydiia > Chlamydiales > FEN-1388 > SZAS-6. Next base: position 1,100 of record JAFEGS010000291.1, read on the forward strand.
TGGGACAGCAATAGACATGTTTTACCAGTGCCTGCCATGTGCAGGCACAATATATCAGGGGTTTAAGGTTATATGAGAAAATTATGTGTGCTACTACTGCTGTGTACAGCAGTACTTCGTGCCGATTCAAACTATCCTGCGGACGTCTCCTTTTTCATAGCAGACCTCAAATATAGCCAAGAACATGGGGTAAAGATCTGTGAAATCCAGCAAGGAGTCTTATCCATATTCTTTGGTGATGTGCTGCTCAATGGAAAAAATGGCCTTATTTCCTCGCAAGTGGAGCAGGTTTTTGCCGAATTTCCAATAAAAAAGTGGTCGATTAACTCGGATATTACCTTCAATTCACTCCTGGCTGAGCTCATGGAGTCTCCTCGATGGAACTTTCACCGCAGCTCTTCTGAGCTCTTTAGCGATCCTGCATTTCTGAAGGCAGCAGCTACTCCACCTAAAGACCCCAATTCCATCGCGTCGTACAAAGGAATGGTGCTTGCTCGTAGCAGTACGATAGGGGACTACAAAGAGTTTCGCAAAAAATACCCTGGCATCATGGTTGCAGGAGCACCGAGCTTTTCCTGCTGGATTGACAAATACAAGATGAGCCTCTTATTTGCTCGTGATCCGATTGTGGCCGCAGTAAAGCCTGAATGGGGCCTCTATCCAAAAATATATAGCGAAACGCTTGCACAGACCATTATGAACGATATCCCTAGTGAGCGCTATGTCATAAAGCCAAGAGGTGCATTTTTAGGCGCGGGCGTTATCATTGTGCCCAAAGAGGAGCTGGATAGCACGCTGCAGTACATTTTGCAGCCAAGTACAGCTTTGCTGGCTAATCGCGATAAGTCATACAGCTACTGGAACCACGAACGCTTTGACTCTTTTTTAGTCGAAAAATACTATCCTTCAGATGAAATCAGCGTCGACGCATTTGGGGGAAAGACCTACGAGCCTACTATGCGCGCTGCGTTCATGCTGATCTATGACAATAAAAAAATAGACTTTAGGTTTCTCTGGGGCTATTGGCTGCTGCCGGAAAAATCGCTGGAGGAGGGCGGCACGCTCAACGAAGTGGCAAAGGCCTACTGTAAGCTTCCATTTTTTACCCCTGCATCGGATGAAGTGCTGAGGCAAGTTACGAAGCAGCTTGGGGCTACAATGCCGGCGCTCTATAAGTACATGCTAGAAAGCTGAGAGAAAGAACATAACACCACAGAGCCCACAGAGATCACAGAGTGAGAAATACCCCTCTCTGTGATCTCT
>JAFEGS010000292.1 GCA_018239705.1 Verrucomicrobiota bacterium
TGCACATACAGTTACTCGGAAAAATTTTACTTTTGCTGAAGGCGAAGCTTTTCAAGTGATGTATTTGTTTTTAAAAATAAAATTTATAGAAAGCTGTTACTGTTATTTTGATAAGAATAGCCTTCTCCTCATGTCACATGAGATGACAGATGATCGGGGTCAGTTGGTACGATATGAGCTTCACTACCGGCCCTTAGAAGGAGGTCGACCTTCTTGGGAAGTTGGGGCTTGCATGCGAGATAAAAAAGGGATGATGCAAGAGCACTCCATTCAGTTTTCTGAAGCTACACAAGATGGTGTATTAAAGGTATCTGGCAGGAGTATATCCCTTATGCAGGATAAGGTGTTATCAGATGAATTGGAAGAAAATATGAAGCGGTTTCTGATCCATATTCTCCATTCTTCGAAGATTAAGGGAATCGAATTGATATCAGAAAAAATGTACGAATTTAACACGCTTGTGGTGACTAAAGAACAGCATCCAAAACCTGAGGGGTTTGATCAAGTACCTTCTTTTTCACTCGATTTCATTTTGCAAATGCTGGTTTAAATGCATCTTAGAACATGAATGTATATCGTCGCGAAGCGTTTGGAGTGCGAAAGGCCACTTTTGCTTTGTTTAGAGAGGCTTTTTCGTGGATTGGCTTATCCAAAACTCGTGTTAAGCAAGATTAAGAATTTATATCAAATATTTTAGTTACTTTTTTTATATATTTCAGATATAATTTTTATTATTTACTAGTTAGGTATTGACATGAGTGTACAAGGAGCGCAAACAACACCCGATGCTCAAACTGAAGAGCATCTGCGCATCTATTCAGAGCTTTCCAACGAGGTTCTTAGTAGTAAAGCTCAAGCAGCCAATGAAGAAATAAGTTGGTTTCAAACGCCAAGCTCTCGCTCAGTTTTTTATAAACATATTCTTTTGCATTCTACCCGAGAATATAAGACACTCGATGAGACGGTAAAAAGAATTTGGGGCACGTGCTGGAAGACGGCTCTTATTGCCCTGACACAAATAGCCCCAGAAGCAAGCTATAAGGACAAAAATGAGGCAATTTGCTTTACAGCAACCGCAACAGCACAGTTCATCGACTTAGAAACAGACCAGTATTCAGACGTTAAAAGGGGATTGGTCAACTTAAAACAAACCCTACAAACGCCTCTCGAAAAGGGAAAGGGGTTTGCAGTGCTGTGTAATCTCTATTGCGGAACGCATGCGTTTGTAATTGAGAAAAGATCTGAAGAGCACTGCATTATCTACCAGTCGTACTTAGAAGATGGTGATGAAGAGGGGAGTTACACCTTTGATGGGTTTCTAGCAGATGAGAAAAAGCATGTTCTATGGAAAACAGAAGAGATTGTGAAAGCGCTCTCCAATACGTTGTCTCCATTGCAGCCTGTCGCAGAAAGAATAGAAAATTATCAAAAGCTCTTTTTTAGACCATTTTCCGCTAAAGAATTTACAATCTGGGATTCGACCATCTTTGGACATCCTAGACACAGGAGCCCTTTCCTCTTTGTTTCGACAGAGCCCTATCTACTCAGAGCCTAATTATAGATAATAATGATAGCTTTCTTGTAAAGTAGATGGGTTGAAAGTCAAAATAATATAAAATACATATCGGTTTTACTATGAATTTCACGGGCGCAACTAGCGATAACATATTTCCGGATGAGGTGTTAGCCATCCTTCTACCCTTCCTGGACACTATCTACGACATGGAGGCAGCCAGCCTGGTCAGCGGTCGTTGGTATAAAGTGCTTCACGCAGCATGGGAGCAAGACCTTGATCGAGCGCAAAAATTTACCTGCTTTTTGGCTGAAGAGACACCGGCAAGACAGTATCTCTCACACCCTCAGGGCACTGCACCAAGCCCAGCCCCCAAAGGTCTACTAGAGGTGATGTCAGCAGTGCATGAATTGAAAAGGCGCCTCTTTACTGCGTTGAATAGTTTGATCGAGAGCGAGTTTCTGGCGGTAGAAAAGCTCTCTCAACGTTGTGAAAGACCGAAAACGTGTTGTGGTATATTTGAGCTGGTCAAAATATACAAAATAAAAAGCAAAGAAATTCCCTATGCATATAACCAAGCGGCTGCACTTCCGCAGATTGTTGCGCTCTGGATGAAGCAGGGCTATTGCAACATGGCTATAACGTTTACTCATCTCATAGATAACACGAAGAAAAGAAACGAGATTCTGGATGGCTTTCTTGCACGCCAGTACCAAGATGACATAGATAAGAACGCGGTTTCCCGAGCATTAGAAGAGCCACCCAAAAGCGTAGATACATTGGAATCATCTCAAAAACTACGAGATAGTGCGATAGACCTCATGATGAAAGACTTCTCTGAAGAGCGAA
>JAFEGS010000293.1 GCA_018239705.1 Verrucomicrobiota bacterium
GTCAATGAGCCAGTGCTCTGACAGACATGCCGCTTGGGAGGTGCCTAGCTGCAAAATAGACTCTTTCTCCTCACCCGGATCAATCTCAGGATGGACGTTCCAAAACTTTTTCGCATGCTCCATTAAGGCGCTATAGTCACTACTCTTCAGCTGCCCTATGGGGTAGAACTCACCCGGTCGAGGACTTTTCTCTACAATCCCGTCAGGATAGATGCAGTTATAGAAAATATTTTTGTTGTCTTTAGAGACAACAGCCTCTTGGCGTACATCAAAATAGAGTGTGTCTCGGACCTTGTACCATGACTGGTACTTGCCATTCATCTTGATCTCGATCTTCACATCGCTCATATCGAGAATAGGGCGCTCGCCCTCTCGAAGGAGCGGGCTATTTTTGAAGGCCTCGCACAGGTAGGCAAAGCGGCTCTCTACCAGGAAATCGACGCAGTCAGGTACAGATGTGAGCAGCCCTTCCGGGAAGCCCAGCCTCAGCCATTCAGACTGTCGAAACCGCGCCTTCTCTGTCTCACGAAGCTGCTCTCTATAGGGAGCGAGCTTGCTGCTAAAAAGCTCCTCTACATTCCAGAGGCCATCTTTTGCTGCAAGCTTCATCGTCTCTTCAATGGCCTGTACGCGCTCATAGAGCCTGACCAGATTTGGAGCAGGCTCTTGAGACAGAAGGTCAATAGCATGGTCAATGACACTGATCTGCGACTCGAGATCAGTATGGCCCTCTTTAGAGTGAAATTTGGGCTTTAGCTGACCAATGGCAGATAAAAAGCTCATGACACCTGTGGAAGTATGTACATTTTTGGGCCCTCATACGAGTACACAATCGTAGAATCCTGCTGCTTTTGCCAGCTTTTAAGCCGCATCGAATGGTAAATAGTGGCTGTTTCGTCATCAAAGAAATCGCCAAATGAATCGAGCAGCCTATGGAAATAGGTTATTCTCTTCTCATCAGGCTTAGGATCGTGCGGCCTGTTAGGCTTTGGCTCAGACATCTTCCACCCGCCCAGAACCAGTGCTACGGTATTGGTACAGATCGTATCTATTTTTCTGCCGACGAAATTAAGAGCGTCGCTGACACAAGAAATAGCCTTCTTGATTGGCTCCGGGGTGTATTTCTTAATCGTATCAAAAATAGGCTGCACAAGCTCCTGGACCTTTGCTGCCACGGCAAAAAACTGGCTAATCACGGGCAGTTTGCGAATGTCCGGCACCATGGAGCCGAGAAGCTCTCCAAAGGTTATTTTTGTATCAACCGGGACTCCAGCCATGTCTAGAGCGACTGTTGGAAATTTCAGGCAGCTTTGCTTCGACGTTCCAAAGCGAATTCCATCTTTATTTGCCTGGGTGAAATACTCGAGGATATTGTTTGCTCGTTCGGTCGTAAGCGGGATACTGGTCACAGCTCTTTTATCAAAAGGGCGACTCTCATCATAGTCTGGAACCCCAACATTGGCATTTACAGAGGCCAGCAAGGTGAAGGGAAGATTACTTTTTAAAACGGCCGATTCCTCAGGGGGCATCACATCGCCGAAGGAGTAGACCTGTCCCTTTTCATCAACGACTCTGACAAAAGAGTGCTCAGCGTTATTTTCGAGAAAATTCTCATTAAACCAATTGCGAGGAGCTAGATCATTCTGGGTCGATACAATCTGGAGGATGCACTTTTTTTCTTGTCCTTGGTCTACTTCTGGGTGCTTTTCCCAGAATTTCTGGGCATGTGTCATAAGGCTCTGGTATTCATGGAGGTTGAGCTCTTCAACGTGGTAGATTGCGTCGTAGGCATATAGATCTTTTTGTACAAAGCCCTCTGGAGAGATGTAGTTCCATCCAATATCTGGCTGGCCCTTTGAGATAAGGCGACGAGAGCGTTTATCATACTCAAGCACTTGGTTGATATGGTCCCAGCGCTGCCACGCACCATTCATTTTGAGGAGAGGATGTCCATTCCAGTCCATGCGGACTCCATGATCATCTTTACCCGCCCCGGTGCTGTCTCTAAACATGGCGATTGTGAAGGCTACGCCGGAAGTGATTAAAAAATCAACACAGTCGGGATGCGACTTGCAAAGCTCTTCTGGAAATCCAAGCCTTACGAACTTATCGTGATTTTTGTCTGTTTTTGTTGGCTGCTGCTGTTGCTCGCTTGCGGGGAAAAGAGAGGGGAAACAATATCGTAGAATGGCGGACATACGTAACCTATTTTTAAAATAAACAATATTAGTAAAATTCCTGGTTTTAATTGTAAAGTAGGGTGTGATTAAAAGTACAGATTCAAACGACAAACGACCAAAACGACAAAGGACACAAACGACGAAAAAGACGAAAACGACTTAAACGAC
>JAFEGS010000294.1 GCA_018239705.1 Verrucomicrobiota bacterium
ACGTACCAATGTTACAAACTCTTGAAGTATGGGTATATTAGCTCCACTCAAGCTCGAGCGTGGTGCAGTGGATGCCGCTTTGCGTCTCAAGCCGATTCCACCAGTCCATCGCCTCGGAAAAGTCGTTATCAGGACTTTGTCCAATGTAGTAGACCTCTATTTGCGGCACATACTGCTTCAGGAACAGACAAAAAGCACCCATCAGCATCTTGCCCAGATTGTCACCCGCCTGAGCGCCATGCGTAATGTAATACTGAGCACCTGCATCACTTCTGCCCGTCAATGCATTCATAAAATTGATGTTGAAGCCTCCTGAGGGCATCGGGAACTCACTATACATCGTAGCAGACTCATACATGAAGTTTCCTGGCGCTCTGACTACATCAAAGCCCGCTTGCTGCAGCTCTGTCTCAACCTCCTTGAGAAGCCCTCCCAGCTCGCTATCCAGTTTTTTGGCCGTTACGATGTAACGCTCAAGATGGTGCAGGTCTGTTTGTGACAGCTGAAGCCCTTTCATAGCTTCTAAGAGATCAACACACATGGCGTAGTTTGTCACAAACAGGCTATGGCTTGGCCCTGGAGTAATAAAGAGGTCCAAATGGTAGTTGACCTGCGTCACGAAATGAAGATCGCCATACCGGACTCCAAGCTCTTTTGCCAGTAGTCCCTTCACAATGTGTATCTTGGTCAGATAGTCCACAGCAACCCTTTGATCGCTTGCTTGATACTCAAAGGCGTTGATGATCCCCTTTTCGAGGGCAATTTTGTACAGCACATCGTGCAGGCGTACACTCTCTTTGAATTTCCCATAGGCAAAAAACTTCATCAGCATAAAATCAAGCTGGTTTTTATGCGTGATAAGGCCCGATTTTCCATTATGCTGGAGAAGATCTTGTGCAAACATCTCACGGGCCGCTGCCTCAATCTCCCCAGGCTTAAGCTGAGAAACGATTTGTCCTTGCAGCTTTTCATAGGTTTTATTGGGAAATGCAATTTTTGATAGATCGTGCCACGAACGTCCTTCCAATTCAAGCATATGGAAGGTCTGTACAAGATGATCCACTCCAACTAACGCCTTCCGCTCGCCCCTTTTATTTGTGACAATATAGACATTTCCCCCTTCTATATAGGTGTAGGAGAGCATTTTTGCTCGAGCAACATAGGACCTTGTTTGTCCTGACCAAATATTAAAAAATTGATTTGCTGTATGAGAGGCAGCTGTTCTACTGCAATAGAGGTTACTTGAGTGGGTACGAAGCGTTGCCTGCTGCAGATTTTTAGAGGAATAGGGAGTGACAAGGCTGTGGTCAGCAAGGCGCAAGGAGCTATCCCTGACATAGCAAAACTGCGACGTGCGCTCGACTGCAATTCCTAGCCTTTCTGCAATCGAGAGGAGATTGTGAGGCGTATGGACAAATGAAATGCCATCCCAAAAAGGTTTCCCCCCTAACGCACTTTTGAGGGGATTTTGAACCCTGGTCTGAATATCTGCCGCAAGAAGAATTTTCTTGATTTTTTTGTCAAAGTCATCTGGGAGATGTGATGCAATCTCTTCTGTTTTAGGTAGTTGGGTCTTCCATTTTGCAAAAACAGAAGATAAAATGCCCCTCAGATTATCTTGAGGGCAATATGGCTGTACGTTATCCTTATGATTTGTCATGCTCAGACCGTAAAACAAATACCATTATTGTTACAGAAAAAAGATATGACTCTTAAGACTCATTTGTTAAAATAATAGTTGATGAAAATTCGTGCAGGAATCATAAGGAGGTTTAAAAACATGGTTATAGAATGGCCTAGAGTCTAGTAAAAATCTAGTAAACCCAGGTATACTTGGGCCCGGCGGATATTCCACTGACTTTAGAAGGAGGCAATCGCTTGACGACCGACGATAACAGATTCGACTCGCTATTTGATGATGAAGACGAGACACAAGAGCTTGCACATGTCGATTTTGACCTGCTAGACACCACAGGACGATGGTTCCTGAAAGTATTGTCAGGACCAAATACGGGTGCAGAGTTCTCTATGCAAAGCGGCACGAGCTATCTCGTAGGTACCGACTCTGCCACATGCGACATTGTCTTTCAAGACTTAAGTGTCTCAAGGCAGCATGCACGCATCAGCATCGACTCTCATGACCGCGTAGCCATTGAAGACCTCAACTCAAGAAACGGCACCTTCGTCGATGGAGAAAAGCTGCTCGGAAGAAAAGCTGTGATCTCTAATGCCTTAGTCTCTATGGGCACCACCACCTTTATGCTCATCGACCGCGAGGGAGAACGACAGACCATTGTCTCTCCCATCATCACACAGATGCAAGGGGCCGAGAGAAAGGAGGAGACG
>JAFEGS010000295.1 GCA_018239705.1 Verrucomicrobiota bacterium
CACCCTGATTGTCTCTGTAACCCGGTAAATCGCATAGGTGTTCATCCTCTCAAAGATGCGCCTGGCCTCTTCTATGGCAGCAATGATCACCGAAAGTCCCGGTGCAGTAAGCACGAGGGATGCCGCAGCTCGTGCAGCGTCGGTTGCACCACTTACAGCTATCCCAAGGTCCGCTTGCTTGAGTGCGGGGGCATCATTAACGCCATCGCCCGTCATGCCGACAATATGGTCTTTGGCCTGTAGAGCCTTCACAACAAGGAATTTATTTTCAGGGTAGACTTGAGCAAAGCCATTCGCCCTTTCTACCTTCTCTGCAACATCAGTAAGCCCTAAGGCGTTCTTCTCAGCTGCAAGCTCAGCTGCATTGAAGATATTATTACCTATACCAAGCTCGCTGGACACCTCCTGAGCAATGGCTAAGTTATCGCCGGTCAGCATCTTCACTTCTACGCCATGCTCACTCGCCTTCTGTATCGTCTCTTTTGAGTCGTCGCGCACCCGGTCAAAAAGAGGAAGAAGCCCTAAAAATTGCCACTCGCCCTCCTGCTCAGCCCTGGCTACGCCAAGGGTTCGGTAACCCTTTTTGGCAAATTCAGACACTTTTTGATTCACCTGTTCTTCAAAAGCAGCATCTCTTTTACAAAGCGCTAAAATCACCTGTGGAGCCCCTTTAGTCGTCCGGAAAAGAGTGCCTTGGGGATTTCGGATGAGCGCCTCGGTCTTCTTACTCACCGGGTCAAACGGCACAAATTTCTGCTGAGAGTACTCCTTGAGCTTTTCAGAGTCATGGACAGCATCGATGATAGCCTTATCAATGGGATCGAGATCTTCCAATTTGGAGGCGAGCGCTGCAGCAAAGATGATCTCCTCGTCAGTTGCACCGGAAAAGATCGCGGGCGTTCCTAAAGTGAGCTTATTGTAGGTGAGGGTACCTGTCTTATCGCTACAGAGGGTGTCGATACCGGCCATCTCTTCAATCGACTCAAGCCTCGAGACAATTGCCTTCATCTTTGCAAGAACAAGCGCTCCCACAGCCATGGTAACAGAAAGCACGGCCGGCATGGCGACGGGGATCGAAGCAACGGTAAGAATAAGAGAAAATTTTAGAAGAGAGAAAATTGGCGCATGACGCGCGATCTGCACAACGATCAATAATGACACCAGCCCGAGGCATATGTAGATCAGAAAATCGCCTATTCTCAAGACAGCTTTTTGAAAGTGAGAAACCGGCTTTGCCTCTTCTACAAGCTTTGCAGTCTTTCCAAAGTAGGTCTGTTTACCGGTCGCCGTAACGAGACAGACCATCTCCCCTTTTTGCGCAATCGATCCTGAGTAGAGTATATCGCCTATCTTCTTTGTAACCGGAAGAGACTCCCCTGTGAGGACAGATTGGTCGACTGAAAGATACTCCCCCTCAAAGGGAATGGCATCTGCCGGGATTATATCGCCAAGTCGTACACGGATCACATCGCCCGGCACTAGCTCCTGAGCGGCTATCTCACGCCATGCACCATCGCGAAGTACGCGGCTTTTGACAGCAAGTTTCTTCTTGAGCGCCTCTATAGCATTGCCTGCCTGATACTCCTGAAAGAAAGCCACCGCGGCATTAAAAATAAGCAAAACCACGATCAGCGTAAAGTCAGCCCAATGGTGAATAAGTAATGACAAGATAGCCGCAGCTTCGATCATCCAAGGAATCGGCCCCCAAAAGTAGCCTAAAGCCTTAAGAAAAAGATTTTGCTTTCTTTCGATAATGGCATTTGGACCATACTGTTCCAGGCGCTGCTTTGCCTCTTTTTCACTTATGCCGCCACGCGAGCTTGAATGCTGTTGAAAAAGTTCATCGAGTTGGTTCATAGCCTGACCTTTGGCTTATTCGAGGGAATGATCTCAAACAAAAACACCTCTTTAATTAACCTCCCTCCAGTTCTAATTTTAAAGAGATGAATTTGAATAGATTCTGGTTAGTAATAATACCCATTAGCTTTGGTCCATCCACCACCATCAGCATTGGAGAATCGGACTGGTTCATCAAGTTGAGTGCATCTAAAGCGCTTGTTTCTGCGGTCACTGTAATCGATGTGATATTGGAAACCATTACCTCATTCACAAGTGTCTTCTCCCAAGCAGTGTGAGGGATCGATTTGACTTCGTGTATGCCGATATAGCCAAGTAAAACTCCATTGTCAGTCACAGGGTAGAAGTGATGATAAGACTGATAGACATAGTTTTCAACAAAATCTTTAATACTAATATTTGGAGGCACACTGATCGGATCAGCTATCATGAATTTGGATACTTTTTGGCCTTGAATTTCTTGATCGATATACAGTTTTGT
>JAFEGS010000296.1 GCA_018239705.1 Verrucomicrobiota bacterium
ATAGAGTGGAGCTGCGTGGAGGTTATTTTGGGGATGTTGGTAGTATAGACATTTCCTATATCGTAGAAAAAGACCCAGCCAAGATCTGTTTTTGTGCGAAAACGAGTCTCGAATGACCCTGCGAGGATTGATCTTCCTCCGGTCGGTATGCGCCTATCGTGAAGCGGGCTCACTGAGTAGGCTCGATAGCCTCTCAGAACATTCTCAGAGCCGCCATAAAAGCGATCCGGCGGGGGAATACTATATCTTGATGCCCCAATGATGTTGCCAAAGACCACTTTTGCAGCGAGTGTAAGCGAATCTCCCGGCAGCGAATGGTAGCTGGACAGCGAAGTGGTATGGGCGGCATAGAAAAAATGAGGTGTCAGCAGCTGAGAGGCCGGTGTGAGCTTTATATTGAGCGTCTCTCCTTTTGTTGGGTCTAAAAGGTTATTTGCATTGCTCCATTTAAACTGCAGCGGCGCTTTTATGAGGTAGTAGGTGTTACGCTCTTGCACGCTTCTCGAATGGAGTCGTTCTAGTCTTGCCCCAAAGCCAATTTCTGTCTCTCTGTTAAGGCGCCTTTGGAAAAGGGATGAGCAGTTATAGGAGATGCTGTCAAACGCAATGGTGTGCAGCTTATTGTACTCCAGCACCCAGATGAGGTCTTGGTTTCTCGTGTGGAAGCAGGGCTGTGTAAGGCTCAGAAGGGCTGTCTGGTATTTTTCCCACACTTCGGTACGGAAGGTGAGCTTTTCGCCCTCGCCTCGATAGTTGCGGTTTTCCCATTCAGCGCGCACACCGGGGCCAAACGATGTGGCGTAGCTGACACCGGCACCAATGCTTTTGTGCTTGCTTTCCTGGACGTCGATGGTGATGGGAAGGCTGTTTTCGCTCAGCAGGTCGGGCTCTTCAGAGATGACGAGGGAGGAAAAGAGGCCCGTCTTTTCCAGGCTTTCTCTCGTCTCTGCAATCTTTTTGGGGTCGTAGTGGTCGCCCTCTTTCCAGAGGATCCTTTTGAGGATGGCCTCCGCACTCACCGTACTGTTGCCAAAGAGCTGGATGTTGCCAAAGCGGATCAGAGGTCCCGGCTCTACAAAAAAGGTAGCGTCGAGGGTATGGTTTGCGGCATCGGCAATAAGCTCTTTACGCGTAATATGGCAGTGTGCATAGCCCTTTCGTTTAAGCGTCCAGATAAGAATGCGCTCAGCTTCAGACAGCTGCTGGTTGCCTATCGGCATGCCTACTTCCAGGTGAAGATCTTTGAGGGGGATTACTTTTGGTGCCGTTTCATACGACTCTACCTGAAACGACGCTAACGTATATTTTTTACCGAGATCGATCTGAAAGAGTATCTGGACAGGTATGGCCTCTATAACGACGTGAGAGACCTTGACGTCATAAAATCCAAGATATTTTGCTATATCAACTATTTTTTCAACATCGGCTGCTGCCTTTCTTTTGATCGAATGGAGCGACGCCTGTTTTTTCTGTAGTGGGAGTGTTTGAGAGTCGTTTCTAAACTGACGCAAGAATGCTCTATTGCTCGTGCCCTGAACCTGGACACGGCTTAAGACCTGCTCTGCCTGAAGACCGGCAGAGAATAGCAGAAGGAGCACAATGAGCACATATTGCATTTATTCATTCGTTTACGTTACGTTATCGATCTATTATATTATAGGCACCTTATGATTATGAACAAGCGTCCAAAAAGTATAGCTCTCTATGATGAGCTTTGTCAGGTAATTCCCGGCGGTGTTAACTCTCCCGTACGGGCGTTTTCTTCGATGGGCATCCCTCCACTGGTAGTGGACAGGGCGTATGAAGACCTTATTGTCGATGCCGATGGCCACGAGTACATCGATTTTTGCACCTCTTGGGGTGCTCTTATCCACGGCCATGCGCATCCTCGTATCCTTGATGCAGCCTATGCTCGAATGAAAAAGGGCACCTCTTTTGGGGCCACCACCGCAATTGAGCAGCAGCTCGCTGCGAAAGTGTGCTCCTTTGTGCCGTCGTGCGAGAAGGTGCGGTTTGTCTCTTCGGGGACAGAGGCGACGATGAGTGCCGCTCGTCTGGCAAGAGGATATACAGGAAAATCTTTAGTTATTACCTTTATCGGCAACTACCATGGCCATAGCGACTCTTTCCTTGTCCAGGCAGGCTCCGGCGTTGTGAACTTACCAAACTCGTCATCTGCAGGCATTCCCAAAGAGCTTATCCAGACTACCCTGAGCTTACCCTATAACGACTGCGCAGCCTTTGACGCCCTCCTGGAGCGTAAAGAGGTAAGGGAAAATCTGGCCTGTGTGATCGTGGAGCCTATTGCTGCCAATATGGGCGTTGTGCCGGCATC
>JAFEGS010000297.1 GCA_018239705.1 Verrucomicrobiota bacterium
CTGCCCCATGACCGATCTTTTCTCTTTTACCTTGTCACATGTTGCATCGATTCAAAAACCGGGAAGCTGCGATAAGCTGAAAGCCCTCGGCCAAGAAGTCCATGACAAAGTAATGGCGCATCTTCCCTGGCATAACCTCGTTGCCAAGGCGACATGTGCGATTAGTCTTTCGTTACTCAACTCTAAAATAGATGGACATAAAGAAACACTTCTCAAAACTATCGCAGAAGAGGCGCAAAAGAAGAGCTCGCAACCCAACTTAGCAGCCTTGGCAATAGAAGATCTTTTGAAAAAGTATACAGACGAAGTGGTTAGTAACATACATACCACCATTGCAGAGCTGAAGGATGAGGTATACTGTAAGGTCCATGCTAAAAGTCTTGATTTTGAAGAAGCTTTACACAAGAAAGAAATTCGCTACCTTGTACATTACTTAGTACATTCTGCGACCGATTCATATAATATAAACAACACGAATGAAAACGTTGCTACTGTATCTCTTGCTGCTAAAGAAGTAGTGATGAAAAAGGCAACCGACTACGTTAAGGAAATCCGTACTATTTCCACGAACTATCTGTCTGATTTAGCGTATGAAAATTGTAAATCTACACTTAGCAGTCGATCAGAGCAGTTTATTACAGCTATAAAAAAATTCTCCCAAAATGAGCTGCAGAAAATAGACTCACTGTTGTTGCAATATAGCGAAGCTAAGGAGAAAGAGCTGGATGGTTTATCGAGCTATATGCCGAAGGTGATACTAGAAGTGTTGAACTTCCTTGAAGATATTGAAGGAAGAGACGAACACGCTCATTTCCTCTCACTGTTTACCAAAGAAGTTGCATCACTTCGTTCGAGATAAATGTTCCAGGAGCTTTTGCGCTTTTTTACCGGCGTTAGACTCTGCCTTGCTGGCAATCTGGAGATGCTGGATAGCCTCCTTCCGTTTGCCACTCATAAGGAGCAGCCTGCCGAGTAGCTCGTGCCCCTCTCCTGTAGGCAGGAGAGCAAGGCTCTTGCGCAGGTCAACTTGTGCGCCTGAGAGGTCCTTCAGGCTCTTTTTTGCCTGAGCGCGTTTGAGGTAGAAATCAAAGTTGTTGGGGTTTCGCGATATGGCCTCTGAAAAGGCCTTTTGAGCTGGCACCGGGCTTTTTTGCGCAAGCAGCGCCTCACCTTTGAGGTGCCAAAAGAGGGCCTCCTCAGGACAGGACGAGAGCGCCTCATCTGCCAATTTTTGTGCACTCTTGTACGATTTGGACGCAAGAGCCTTTTTTCCCTTCTCATAGCTTTTGTAGGATGATTGGTGCGATGTGAGCCATGAGGTGGCCTCTTTGTACTCTTTTTCTCCTGTAAAGCCTTTATTGCTTTTGAGAGTGGTTAAGGTAGCACGGTTGGCCTCGATTCTATCGCGAGTGGGTGGGTGAGAGGCAAATAGGCCTTCAACCCAGTTAGGATCTTTGTCTTTAGAGAGGCGTAAAAAGGTCTCTTGGAGCTGGACAGCGGCATGTGGATCATAGCCTGCCTCTGTCATGTAGACCATCCCATAGCGGTCTGCTTCGAACTCGTGGCCTCGGCCATATTTTTGGTTGATAAGCATAGCGCCTACCGAGCCGCCTTGAACGAGGATATCGTTGTATTTTGTATTGTTCATAAGAGTGCCAAGAGCGACTACTCCGCCTTGTAGGAGCATGCCGCGTTCAATGCCTTTTGCGCCGTGGCGGGCGTCAGCATGGACAATTTCGTGTCCTAGTACGGCGGCGAGCTCTGCTTCGCTGTGCAGTTCGGTGAGTAGGCCTCTATTGATGGCAATTTTACCGCCGGGAAGGGTCCAGGCGTTTGGTGTAGAGTCATTGACGATGACAAATTCGTAGGGGAGATGGCTTCGTGCAGAGGCACGCGCTAGTTTATTGCCAACGCGGCTTACATATTCGCACAAGGTTTTGTCGGCAGTAAAGGGGCCTCCTTCTGCCTGCTGCATGGAGCGAAAGTTGTCATGGCCTATGGAGACCTCTTGCTGCTCAGAAATGACAGTAAGTTCTTTCTTTCCGGTGACAGGATTTCTTATGCAGCTAGACAGAGTGAATAAACTTAGAAAGAGAAAAATGATTTTGCTCAATTGTTTTGCTCATTTTTGTATTTCGTTAGTTTATTTTTACAAGTTAGCGCGTAATTGTCAACTTCAAACGACATAAAAGGACAAAAACGACAAACGACACAAAAGACGAAAAGGACAGCGCTCTTGTCGTTTTTGTCCTTTGTGTCGTTTTATGTCGTTAGTGTCGTTTTGGTCCTTTTGGTCGTTTTATGTCCTTTAAGTCGTTTTCGCCCTTTTC
>JAFEGS010000298.1 GCA_018239705.1 Verrucomicrobiota bacterium
CTGTAGCTATATGGGAAGCCATTTGTGAGACTTCTCGAAGAGCCTATCAAGAAATTTACGATCTTCTCGATATCAAAATTATTGAGCGCGGAGAGTCCTTTTATAACGCAGAGCTTGCCTCTGTTGTCTCAGATCTCGAACAGAAGGGACTAGTCCAGATATCGGATGGTGCCAAATGTATTTTTCTGGAGGGTTTTCAGAATCGAGATGGGGAAAGTCTTCCACTGATCGTGCAGAAGTCAGATGGCGGCTATAACTACGATACGACAGACATGGCTGCAATACGTCACCGCATCCGAGATGAAGGGGCTGATCGCATTATCTACGTGACAGATAGCGGGCAAGCAACCCATTTCCAGATGATCTTTGCAGCGGCTATCAAGGCAGGTTACTTGGATTTGTCTAAAACACGAGTGGATCATGTCCCCTTTGGGCTTGTGCTTGGCTCTGATGGAAAGAAGTTTAAAACGCGCTCAGGCGATACTGAAAAGCTTGTTGATCTTTTGCAGATAGCAGTTGAAAAGGCGAAAGGTATTTTGCAAGAGAGAAACCCAGACTGGAGCTTGGAGGAGCAGGAAAAGGTAGCACATGCGTTAGGTATAGGGGCCGTAAAGTATGCAGATCTCTCTTCCCATAGAGTGAGCGACTACACCTTTAGCTATGACCGCATGCTTCGTTTTGAGGGTAATACCGCAGCCTTTTTGATGTATGCCTATGTTCGAGTGCTTGGTATCCAACGAAAAGTTGGCCTTGAGATTGACCAGATCGTAAAGACAGCTTCCATTTCCATAGAACACCCAACAGAAATTGCCTTAGCCTTGATGCTTGCTAGATTCCCGGAAGTGATTGAACAGGTAGCGCAAGATCTTCTTCCAAATAGGCTTACAGACTATCTATATAGCCTTGCAGAGGTCTTTAACCTCTTTTTTAGGGATTGTCGCGTTGAAGGAACTCCTCAGCAAAATAGCCGGCTGCTTCTTACAGAAGCGACTCGAAGAGTGCTTGGAAAGGGGTTGAACCTTTTGGGTCTTACCCCTGTGGAGAGGATGTAAGAGAGGTCTTGCTAGGCTCGCCCGGGATTTCTCTCACGTACTTAGGGACACCAAATCCCGGCAGCTGCCCTGCCAGCTGCTGGATCAGCTCTTTACCCTTTTCCTCCTCTACCTCAAAGTGAGAGGCTCCCTCTACCCTGTCGAGCTGATGCAGGTAGTAGGGGATCACTCCGTGGTCAACCAGTATTTCACTGAAACGTTTTAGTGTTGCTGTATCGTCATTAACGCCTTTCAGAAGGACCGACTGATTGAGCACAGGAATGCCAAGCAGCTGTATTTTCTTGAGCGCTTGCCAGATATCCTCATCGAATTCATTGGGGTGGTTAGCATGTATGCAAAACCAAATCTGTTTTGTAGTGCTTTTCAGTACATCCAAGAAGGTATCGTCAATTCGTTCTGGAATGCCCATCGGGAAGCGCGAATGGAAGCGAATCCGCTTGAGATGAGGGATGGTTGAAAGGTTGAGAATGAGGTCCTGGAGTACACGGTCGGGCAGTGAAAGAGGGTCGCCCCCGCTGAGGATAATTTCTTGAAGGGATCTGTCAGACGCAATGAGCTCCAGCTCTTTATCAAAGCTTTTGTCGCTTGTGTCGTAGTTAAAATTTTTGCGAAAGCAGTAGCGGCAATGCATAGCGCAAGCCCCTGTAGAGACGATGAGCGCTCTTCCCTGGTATTTATGAAGGAGTTTTCTCTCTTTAGCAAAATGGGCATCGTGCATAGGCTCTGCAACAAAACCGACCTGTGTGAGCAGCTCTTGTTTCAAGGGGACAAACTGTAAAAAGAGGGGGTCGGTAGGATCATCTTTTGCAATTTTGCTAGCTAGCCTTTTGGGTACGTTCAGGATAAAGTCAGGGTGTTGGTAGAGGAGGCTCTGATGGTGCTCTGAAAGCTCTAAAAACTGGATCAGTTCTTGCAGCGAGGTGATGTTTTCGCGCTGGATTTTGCGCCAGGAGGGTTTGATAACTAATGGTTCAAAATGGGTATTGTCTGGGATGTTTAACTGATTCAAGGTAGTAAGTCCAGGGTTGGACTAGAAAGTGTAATAATTTGCTAGAATTTCGTCAAGGTGATGGATAAAAAGGACAAAAACGACAAATGACGAAAAAGACGAAAAGGACACAAACGACTTAAACGACATAAAAGGACCAAAACGACAAAAAGGACTTAAGGTTTTTGTCGTTTTCGTCCTTTTGGTCCTTAGTGTCGTTTAAGTCCTTTTCGTCTTTTTCGTCGTTTGTGTCGTTTGTCGTTTTGGTC
>JAFEGS010000299.1 GCA_018239705.1 Verrucomicrobiota bacterium
TCAAATTTTTAAAAGCAGCGACTGTGAGCGTTTGTGGCAAGAAAGAATGACGCTCGAGTACCTGTTCTATGAGTGGACCGTGAATGTCCTCCTCGTGGGAATAGATGAGCTTCCAGCGCATAGCATCTGTGCGGTCTGCCAAGTTGAGAAGCTCCTCGCTGAGCTTGTCTGAGTGCATGCCTTGATAGCACACATTTTTTAGCCAATCGGTTGTCTCTTCTGCCGAAGAGATGACGCTGTGCATGGCTCTTAGGATATTGGGAGAGCTATTACTCAGGAAGGTATAGACGCAATTCAGGTACTGCTTTCCCCACCAAGAAATATCGTTTGCTGCTTTTGCCTCCTGAGCTGCAATTTGAGCGGCGATTTCGACGCTATTTGTAAGGAGTGGGGTGCGATTCCGTGTGTTGATCAGGTCAGTATGGATCTCTTGGGCGGTAGGCGGTAGAGCTTGCTGGAGCTCCCCATTTTTCGATACTGCAGTTGCCCAAGAAAGGGCTTTGAACAGGCCATTGATCGTGCCGGTAGCTGCCCATCCAAGACCACTAACGGGAGCAAAGGCGTGCTCTTTAGCAAGATTTGAGAGAATTCTCGTTCCTTCAGCTCCTATAGCGAGAGGAAAGGTGAAGGCCTTCATTGCAGTCGAGCCTTCCGTGATTTTGTGGTGTCTGAGCTGTGCGGTAATTTTTTTTTCAGGAGGGGATAGGGGGAGAGGGGGAGGAGTCGGTAGTTGGTGATCTGTGTTTTCTACCGGACCAAATAGCTCGCTCATGTTCCCTCCCAAATTAGCTCTTAATGCCCATATTAAGTAAAATTTTTACTTTGTCAAGAAAAAAGATTCTCAAACTGGCTTGTTAAAAAAAGAGAAAATATAATAAAATTATATTCTTAAAATTTTAGGAATCTGCATCCAATTGTCTTTTCTATCCCAATCCTGTTTTTAAGTAATATTATAATAACATCATTAACTTGGAATGGTATGCCTTTCCATCACAAATAATAATAAAATAATAAATGTATAGTAGGTGAATAATATGGAGCCAGAGTTCCCAAAAATAATAATTAGTCCTTTTGTAGATGATCAAAAGGAAATAGATGAGCTCACTAAAGGTGTAGAAAATTTAGCATTGAAGGAAAGTGCAGGTTCGAAGCTCACAGAGAAATCTGCTCCACTATCTCGGCGCAAATCAAGAAGCTTTTCCCTTTCAGCTCAACGCGGCACCCCTGAAGAGATACTGGTACCGGTCAAAAAAACTGAGAGCGTCCAAAAGAAAAGGATGAAGAAATCGTCTTCAGATTCAATACACAATTCCTCACCTACGTTGCAGAGACGAACCAAAACAGTCTCTCCAAAAATGAAAGGCGACTACAATTGTTCCCCCACTCTTAACATTCTGCCCGAGGTAGAAATCACTGAAAAGAAGGTGAGAGTAGAAAAACGAGGTCGCGCGCTTACTACCAGTCTCGACGCTTCATTCTGTACCCATCTTAGGAAATTCGATATTGTAAATAAAGATTACTCTATTTTGTCAGATGCGCAAATTGCGGACCTTGGATCGCAAGGCGCCCATGGAAATAGAAATTACCATTTTTGTCATGCATCAACCTCTCCGGCTATGGACTATGCGCACAACTATGACAAAAGGTTTGCAGCAAAGAGCCTCAACATGGACCGGGTTGGCTATAGAACAAATGATGATGGAAGTAATCAGTTCTTCTTATGTGATGGAACAGGTGGGGGCGGGATTCTCAGCGCGGTACTTGCGCAGCTGGTGGTCTCTACCGGCCTGGAGGAGCTCTCGAGAAAACGTGCCCTCTGTAGTGAAGAAAGAAGAGGGGAAATAGAGCTCTTACTACAAGAGTGCGCCAAGGCAACAGGAAATATTAAAATTTTCAGTGAGCTCGATGAGAGCTGCTGCGGCAGTACGACTGTCTGCTTTGCAGATTGCATTCCCACCGGTATAGTAGACAATAAAAAAACATACCAGCTGAATGTGGCCTCTCTTGGTGACTGCGGAGTGTTCCACTTTGACCATAAAATGCAAGAGCTCACACAGCAAAATACCATCAAGCGCAAAAAAAATACGTTTGGTGTGGAGGACCTGTCTGATTGTGGAGGACAGATACTCGCTAATGGAAAGATAGATCGTTTAACTGATATGTCTCTTTCACAAAAAGAGGGCGTAACGGAAGACGATTTTATAATAGGCGTTACTGATGGTGTCTTAGACAATGTACATCAAAAAGACACTGCTGCAGTTCTTTCATTTGTAATTACTAATCCTTTCTTTGATAGACCATTTAATG
>JAFEGS010000029.1 GCA_018239705.1 Verrucomicrobiota bacterium
GCAAGATTCAAGTCCATCTAGGCGCAGACGTGGGCGGTCATATGGCAACATATTCGAAAAGGTTAATGGTAAACCTGTTATCGACACAAGAGGGTACATCGGAAGAGGCCTGCCGATAACTAAAGAGCTCCTCACGATAAAGATATAGGGCTGATTAAAACGACCTGGGAAGAGGTCCGCTGATCGAAGGTGTCAGCCCTCCACAGAAGCACTTAAGGACCCTCTTTTTTAACCATTCGAGTTAAACATCTGCCCAAAGTCAATGATATGTGAAAAAAAACCAGCCTCTTCTAAGTCTGCTGTGACGCCATTGACGTGAATGAGTACCGGCCGCACAGAAAACCCCCGTGGAAGTACCATGCGTTTTATCTTCTCTTCCACTTCCTGGATTACTGAGGCGCCAATTTCATTCTTAGAAAACTTGATTTCGCAAAGATAGAGAGTGTTAAATTTTGTCTGAATAAGAAGATCTATCTGGCAGCCATGCCGTGCCTTTGTCTTGGTCTGAAAATAGGGATTGTCGTATTCGATCTCATTGAGATCAAGCCCAAGGAGGCGATAGAGAAGAGGTCTATTATTTAGAACAAGGTTTTCAAATTGAAGCCCCATGATGGTATACCACTCAGGGGCAGTGATGGAGCCAGATTTACGGATAAGCTCTCTCTTTGGCTCTATATATCGAAGGTAAAATCGGAGGTAGTTATCACAGAGACGGAAGCTACTTTGCTTTGTCGCTTTTTTGGTTTTAAGGTTCCAGGTGTAATCACGAGCAAGATAGCCTGTACTTACAAGCTCTTCTAGATATTCAGAAATAGTACCACTCGGCGTTTGACCAAGGCCTTTAAAAATCTCCATCTCTGCTCTCGGCTGCAAAGCAACCTGCTCGATAATACTCCTGTAGATTGCCTTTTTTCTGGAAAAAAGATCCGAAAATATGCGATCAAACTCGTTATACAAAAATCCTTCACGCCGAAACGCTAAACGCTGAATATTCTCCTCTGCAGATAGCTCTGGACGTATAAGCTCCAGATAGAGCGGCACGCCACCAGTAACTGAAAGCACCTTGAACTTCTCATAGGCAGATATTTGTTTTGCATATGTGCCCCAGAAAAGTGAACATTGCTGGAGCGGTAGCTCTTCAAGTGTCATATCGAGCGCGATGCGTCCAAAAAAGCCTGTACTGCTCAATATGTTCTTCTCAATCCAGCCGGCCATTGAGCCGCTTAAAATCATGATCAGTTGTGGATTTTTGCTTAATGCTGCATCCCAGGCAGTCTTGAGTTTCGGTAAAAATGTAGCATCTTTAGATCCCATCCAGTTGATCTCATCAAAGACAACGAGCACCTGACCAGTCTTTGTATGTGCCGATAGATGGCCAAAAAGATCATCCCAGTCCCCTGCCTCTAAACCTCCAAGCCCTATTTGTTTCTCAAGCTGGTTGGCAAAATGCCTTCTTTGGTCCTCTGCTGTAATTTTCTCTTCAGGCGCTAAGCCTAAGAAATAGATGGTTCGTAAAGCTTTAGAAAACTCCTCAATCAAACGCGACTTACCTATACGGCGTCTGCCTTTGATCACAAGAAGCGATGCGCTTCTTGCTGTAAGGTACTCACGCAAGATCCCTAGCTCACGCTGCCTACCAATAAATAGCCTTTCTGTGCCTTTTGCCATGGTATCCTCCATAAGATGACATCATATCATATTTCTGCAATAAATTAAATTACATTATTTTGTTGCAGAATTTTTGACCTGAAAAATTCTGCAACAAAATATGAAAACCTATTCTGTTGCAGAAAACAGAGGCCAAGCAAGGCATCGTCGGCATTATCGCTGCTCTCGTTACTGGTAAAGATCCGTTTTATCGGATTGCATGTGTTTGCAAGAGGTCTATTAAAGCATATCAAAGAGCTCATAAAGGATTAGATTTTTACGGCTAAACGGGATAAGATTGAAGCCCCTTGATCGTTCCTATGATCTTGTTATAACTATTTAAACTAGTATGTAAAAATGAATAACACCTGTCCTGTACCTGTAGTACCAGTAATACCAGTATTACCTGGCCCTCTTTTTCCCGTGAACAGTGCGAACGAGCACAACCTACCGACGCCGCAGGAAGTTCTTGCAGTTCGAATTCTGTTTACGGCTCTGGGCGTAAGCATGACAGCCGTGCTTGCGAGATGCACACTCAACGCCTATCGCATTCTTCGGGGAACGCATCTGATGAAGGTCCCTATGTGCATGTATGGGCCGATAGCTCATTGTAAACCTATAGAAAAACGAAGCACCTGTGAAAAAATTAGCATGTGCGGGATTATGGTCTTCAGTGCCTGTTACACGGTAGTGACAGGAGCAGCAACAGCTTTTTTTCTGTACCAAACTCAAAGGTAGTAGGATATCCAATTCCAGGCCTCATGCATGCAGCAAATTCCCAAAAGAGATGATGTCTGAGAAATAGTCGAGATCCAGGACCTTTTCGTCTACTCCATTGACGTGGATGAGTACTGGCCGATAGGAAAATCCTCTAGGGATCTGGAGGGCTTTGATTTTTGAGGAGACTTCAGGCACAATATCTGCCTTTACCTCAGTTAGGAGAAATTTGATTTCGCATACGTAGAGGTTAGAGTACTTTGTTTGGATGAGATAGTCAATTTGGCAGCCATCTCGTTTTGACGATTTTGTTTGGAAAAAGGGGTTATCCCAGACGATGTCCTGGGGGTGAATGTGGAGCAATTTCCAGATCAACTGGCGATTATTGAGAACCAAATTTTCGAATTGTAATCCCAGAATAGAAGACCAACCGGGTAAAGAGCCGATCGATTTAT
This sequence comes from Verrucomicrobiota bacterium, assembly GCA_018239705.1. Taxonomy (GTDB): domain Bacteria; phylum Chlamydiota; class Chlamydiia; order Chlamydiales; family FEN-1388; genus SZAS-6. Next base: position 2,820 of record JAFEGS010000029.1, read on the forward strand.
CCTCGAAGGCGTTATTTTCGATTTTTTGGGCATTAGGACGGATGTATTTGAGATAAAAACGGACGTAATTGTCTTTCAGTCGATAGTGACTTAGCTTGGAGGGCTTTTTACTTCCCATATGCCAGATATAGTCCCGTTGAATAAACCCTGCTTGGGCAAGTTCATCAAGATAGGCTGAAGTGGCACTGTTTAGCACGGTATCCAATTGATCACAAATATCTTTAGGCGATTTTGGACCATCGACGAGGATTTCTAAGGCACTTTTGTAAAAAGAGCTTTTTCGAATGAAAACATCGTGAAAGAGACGATCAAACTCGTGAAAAAGGTATCCTGATGGGGAGAAGCACAAATTTTTGACATTTTCTTCTGCGGAAAGCTGGGGACGGATTTCTTCCAGATATTTAGGAACCCCGCCTGTAATGCTGAGGATTTTGAGCTTTTCATAATCTGACAGCTTCTCTCTATGAGGCCCAAAAAATTGATTTGATTCTTGAAGAGAGAGTTCTCCTAGCGTAAGGGTTGCAGATATCCGTCCTACAAAGCCTGTACTTTTCAGAATATGATGATCGATCCAGCTGGAGATGGATCCGCACAAAATGAACATCAGGTGAGGATTGCGAGATAATTTTAAATCCCATAGATTTTTGATCTTGCCAAGAAAATCGTGATCTTTGGTCCCGATCCAGGATATTTCATCAAAAACGATGAGAATTTTTCCTTCTTGTGTGAGGGTGCCTAGAAACGAAAAGAGATCTCCCCAGTCAGCAAACTGCATGCGAGGAAGTGAGAAGTTTTCACTGAGCTGACGCGAAAATTCATCTAATTGAGATTGGTTTGTTGACTGTTCGGTGGGAGGAAGTCCTGTGAACGTACATGTTTTAAATTCCTTGCCAAATTCTTGGATGAGGCGGCTTTTTCCAATCCTGCGCCGCCCTTTGATGACGACCAGGCTGGCCGATTTCTTTTGAGTCAGCCCTCTTAAGAGGCTCAGTTCTCGCTCACGTCCAATGAATTTCATGTCTAGCCCATATCGATAGATTGTCTTTTTCCATTTTATAGATACAGTTTACCTTTTCAATTCGTATCTGTAAATAGCATTTTTCCAATTTATCGATAAGGCCGTTTGTCGTTGGCGAGGGTGCAAATTATTTAGCGCAGCGAAAGCCATAAGTCCCATTTGCTGCCCCGGGATTGTTGCGGTGGCGCTTCGATGCCCTCAAGTCCTCTTTCAGGCTCTTCCAGCAGCCCTCTCTCAGCACGCGGTAGACCCCTTGCAGCGGCCCGCCCGGATTGTCAGGTTCCTGCGCTGACACAACGTGAACGAAGAATTGGCATTAGAGCGGCATTTACATAGCTCCCAATACTTGCATTACAAACAGATGGTTTTTGCGTCTGCTTTGCAGCAACTACGTCGCGCCCTTCCAGGTTTTGTATTATGGTGGCAGCAGACTGGACTACGTCTGGCTGCTGTCCTAGTGGTTGCACAGGTAACGATGGCTCATTCATAACTTAACCTCACACTTACGTAGCAACAACTACTCGATATTTTTCAAGCTCTTCTCGCCACACCATTTTTTCTTTCTGTTCAAAACCTTGAATCAGTTGCTCAAGCTCTGTAAATTCAGTTTTTATTTTTTCTTTTTCCTTTAAAACGACATAACTTTTAATGAGATAGAGGCGAGAAAGAGGCTCCGATGGATTTAAAAATTTTGCCGCATTAAGGGTAGTGACGGCCTCTTCATGACGATCTATAGCCTGCAAAAACCAAGCCCGATCCAGTAGCTGGTAACGTGCGGAGCTAAAATCGTAAGTAGCCTGAAAAGATCACTTGCATTGTCATATTTTCCTTTGTTGACCAAACTATTTGCGAGATCATACATATGCAGTAGCGTATCATCGGAAAACCCAAACATTTCTTGAAAGAGAATAGGACGTCCAGCGGCATCACTAGAAGTTGTTTCAATAAATTGGATAAAATGGTCTCCGCTCTGCTCGATCTCCTCTTTTATTTTTACAAACTCCTTCTGTTCGATGAGAGCGGGTAGGAGTCATCTTCAAGCATAGCTTCAACTTCTAACTCTATCAGCTCCGACCACACGTTAGTTGGTAAAGGCATATGCTCTCCTCAGCGACGTTATATAACTTAATTATGCAATGACGATCCTTACTAGTCAAATAAATAATTTAATAGATAGGTCTCTTGTTGACACGTGTAACTACCAAAATTTATCCCCAAAAGTGGATTTTTCTGATTTGGGGATAGAAAATGTGGGTTCATTTTCTATCCCCAAATTCGATTTTTCTTGATTTGGGGATGTTTTTTTGCTATTATTGAGGAATGGAGGGACACGCTATGCAACCAAACTCTTCTCGTTTTATTGGTAGGCAGACTGAGCTTGCTAGGCTTAATGGGTTTCTGAGCAAAAGAAGTGCAAGTCTTATCGTTGTGCGTGGGAGGCGCCGTATTGGTAAGAGTCGTTTGCTTAAAGAATTTGGTAAGCAAATGAAAAATTTCTTCTTTTCCGGGCTGCCTCCGAAAGCCAAAGCAAGAGTCACTGATGCTGCACAAAAAAAAGAATTTGTGACCCAGCTGCAGCAACAAGGCATCCCAGGTGTCAATCCGGATGACTGGAGTAATCTTTTTTGGCATTTGGCTCTTCACACCAAGGAAGGAAGAGTGCTCATTGTACTGGACGAGATATCGTGGATGGGTAGTAAAGACCCAAACTTTCTTGGCAAACTAAAAAATGCTTGGGATTTGCATTTCTCTAACAATCCTCAACTTATTCTTGTACTATGTGGATCCATTTCATCATGGATTGAAAAAAACATTCTTAGTAGCACAGGGTATCTTGGAAGGGTATCGCTAGATCTTTGCCTTGAAGAGCTGCCATTGGGAGACTGCACGGCTTTTTGGGAGCCCTACTCAGAGCGCATTTCATCCTATGAAAAATTCAAAATCCTCTCTGTTACCGGGGGCGTTCCGCTCTATCTTGAGCTTGTCCGGCCAGAGCTTTCTGCTGAGGAAAATATCCGAGAGATCTGCTTTACGCGCGGTGGCCTTCTTGTACGAGAATTTAGGCAAATTTTTTCCGACCTCTTTTTACGCAAGAGCAAAAGTTATGAAGAAATAGTTGAATGCCTTGCAGAAGGTCCAAAAGAATTGCCCGAAATTTGCAAAGAGCTGAAGAAAAGCAAAGGTGGTGTCTACAGCGAGTACATGAATGATTTAGTTGAATCTGGTTATGTTAAAAGAGATTTTACATGGCATCTTGATACAGAAAAAGTGGCAAAACATACTAAATATCGACTAAGTGATAACTATCTTCGGTTTTATCTCAAATATATTAGACCGAATGAGATGCAAATTGAAAGCGGTCTATTTTCCTTCCCTTCTCTCACGGCATTGCCTGTGTGGGAAGCGATTATGGGTTTACAGTTTGAAAATTTAGTTGTACATAATCGCAGTAGTCTATGGAAGATGTTAGGGATCGACCCTCACGACATTGTTATGGATGGTCCTTTTTTTCAGACTCAGACGAAAGATCGTTCAGGCTGCCAGATTGATTACCTGATCCAAACACGTTTTCAGACTCTCTATATATGTGAGATTAAGTTCTCCAAACATCCTATAGGGATGAGTATTATTGAAGAGCTTGAGAGAAAGCGCTCTCGACTTGTCATTCCTAAGCATTGTTCCATAAGACCTGTCCTCATTCATGTAAATGGCGTGGAAGAAAGCGTTCTGGACACGAGATATTTTGATAAAATTATCGATTTTGGGCAGTTGCTTGGTACATGGAGGTAAAGTCAACACTTTTCCTGAAACGTATCTGGAGCCATTTTCGGCAGTTCACTGCCGAAAATGGCTCCAGATGAAATGACCACAAGAATATTAGACAGACGAGGCGTGAAAAGAGAGAGTTATGACAGAAAAATCTTTCAATAGTAATCTTCTCTAGTGCAGCAATTCCCGCCAGAAAATTAAAGTAATTTTATCTCATCAAAAACGAGTGACGGTCAACCGATACAATCTCGGTATGCAGACAAGGTAGAGTGCTGCTCCAGCAATCCAGATGTACCCGGTCCACGTTGCTAATGTTGCGAGATAGACTGTAGAGCATACAAGAGGCCCGATAATTGAAGTACAGCTTGTAAGACTTGCAAGGCAGCCCTGTAGTTGCCCTTGATCTTCTTCTTTCACTTTGTTGGACAGTACTGCCTGCAAAGCAGGTGTTCCTATGCCACCCAAGGCGAGTAGAAACATGATGGGGAGTACCATCCAGCCTTCTGTTGCAAAGGCCAGAAGTAGATACCCGAAACCATCTGCAGACATTCCAAAAAGTAAAGTACCCTTTTCTCCAAGCCATTTTGTCATACGTCCTGTCAAGAAAGCCTGAGCAGTAGCATGCAGAAGCCCAAACCATGTAAGTGACAAGCCAATGATCATCGCATCCCAATGGAATCGCTCCTCGCAGAAGAGGACCCAAAGTGTCGCTGGCACTTGACCAACTAACTGTATGATGAAGAAAACTGCCATGAGAGACGTGAGAATCTTCAAACTGTAGGCCCACCGCAGCGAAGTCAGTGGATTCAGAATGGCGGTGGAAATTGCCTTGGTCGTTTTCAGGTGAGATTCCGGTAAAAGAAAATAGCCTACAAGAAGATTAAAACCGTTAAGAGCTGCTGCCACGATGAATGGAGCACGTGGGGAAATGGTGCCTACCAATCCACCAATGCTCGGCCCCGCGATCATACCAATCCCAAAACAAGCACTCATGAAGCCAAAACGTCGAGCTCGCTTTTCTCCCTCCGTTATGTCAGCGATATACGCGGCAGCAACAGCTCCTGTCGCACTCGTAATCCCTGCGACGATGCGTCCGATGTAGAGAATAGAGCGATGCTTGCCTATCGTGATGGCGCTCGCATTCATGCAGGAACAAGGCCGAGCAATCCACAGTTCGAAACAGCCGAAGCACAGCTCCGCTTTCTCTGCGACGCAGGATTTACAACATCCGACGCAGCATTTGCGCTTTTAACTCTCAGCAACTACACTGTCGGCTCGGTTCTTGAGGAGCAAGCAAGTGGGCAGCAAGCAAGTGAGAAGCAAACAAGTAAAGCTGATGCAACCGATCACGAGGCGGTAGCAGCTGAAGAGGCCTCTCGGCCACCTCCACTTCTCGCAGAGGTCTTGGCGGATAAAACCGATTTCGAGACCGTATTCGAGTATGGACTAAGTGCCATCATAGATGGCTTTGGAATCAAATTGAACGAGATTTAAAGATCTTAGGAAGTGGATGATATCAATGGGAATTGGGACCTTTGTATTCGGACTATCGATACACGCATGGACGTTGGGGCCTCGGGAATGCGAAAAACATTGGAGTAAGCTAAAATATTTACCTCAATTAAAATACTTAGGGAGGCCTGTTTACAGATTTGTTGCTTCCAAGACCAATCCTGTTATTGCTACTGCAGCTAGCTTTCTTGCT
>JAFEGS010000002.1 GCA_018239705.1 Verrucomicrobiota bacterium
GCAATAAGCGACCAGCTGGGCAGCCTCATCTTTACTGCTAAGGGGCTGCCATATTTTTCTTGCCAGCGCTGCTGCAGTGCCAGCACTTCAATTTGGTCTTCAGGCAAAAGAGCCGGCCCTACAGGAGCCCTTTTCTTCCTTGAATAGAGCTGAAAAAAACCGGCCCCCACCTCTGTTGCCACAACCCCCTCCCAAGGAGCGTTGTCGAGGACAAGCGCTACGTCGGCTTCATCGCGCAAGAGCGCGCCATAGGCAGCATCCGGACGCATCAGCTGCACTTCGATGCGTACATGGGGCAAAATAGCCGGGACGAAGACGCGGGCAATGGCATGGGTCGTAGCAAAGCGAAGAGGATACTCCTCGGTGCTTGCAATTTCATGCAGCATCTTGAGCCACTGTTCTGAGCGCGATAGAAGCTCTCTTCCCTCTTTGGTCAGGCAAAAACCGCTCCTTTCATGCGTGCAGAGCGGGCGATCAAAGGCAGCTTCTACCCGCTGTATGGCCGTACTTGCAGCGCTTTGGCTCATATGGTGAAGGGCTGCTGCTTTACTCAAACTTTGCATATGAGCTGCTGCAATAAAGAGCTCAAGATCGGCCACTCGCAAGTTGCGAAGTGACCTTGAAATACCGTACATATCTGCCTCATCGATTTTATCGATATTGATATTCGACTATATCGACAATACAAATAAGCGTCAATTGGAGTACAACATAAACAAAACCACAAGAGGTCTATGTATGAATATTTTCCAACGAATCTGCCGCCTGAGTTTCGGCGATTTTGAAATCGATGAGTTTAAAAAATTTTGCCGCATGGGAGCAATCTTCGCCCTGATTATCGGCGTCTACTGGACACTAAGGCCTTTAAAAGACTCCCTCTTTATCCAGCTGGTCGACAAATTTCAGCTCCCCTACGCAAAAACAGTGTCAGTACTGCTCCTCCTTCCCCTCGTAATGCTCTACACCAGATTGCTAGAAAAAAACTCTCGAGAAAAGATGCTGCACCTGCTGCCCGCCTGTTATGGAGCGGTGATTTTACTCTTTGCAGGGCTTATGCAGTGGGCGCAGGCGCCTCAAGAGGTGATTGCCGCGCGGTCAAGCCTCGCCTTCTTTGGAACCAAAGCTCTCGGCTATGTCTGGTACGTATTTGTGGAGAGCTTTGGCTCTCTCGTCGTGGCGCTCTTTTGGGCCTTTGCAACAGATACCACCATCCCGGCCTCTGCAAAACGAGGATTCCCCCTAGTTGTGGCACTTGGCCAAATAGGCGGCATCATCTTTCCCTACAGCATTGCAGGCCTTCCCCATCGATTAAACCACTCTACCGACACACTCTCCCTCATCACCCTTGGATTTCTTACGCTCCTCATCATCCCGCTGGTGCGCTCATTCCTGCAAAAAACTCCTGCCAGCCTTATGCAGGCTTTTCATGGCAATAACGAAAAGGAAGAGGCAAGTGAGCAAGAGCCCGGTTTTTTAGAGGGCTTTCGCCTTCTCACCAAGCACCGCTACCTCCTTGCCATTTTTGCTGTAAACTTTATCTATGAGTTCATCGTGACAATCTTTGATTTCAACTTTAAGATTGCAGCAGCAGACACATACTCAGGCGTAGCTTTGAGCCACTACCTCAGCCTCTATGGGTCGAGTGTCAACATTGTCTCATTGAGCTGCCTGCTCCTTGGCATCAGTAACGTCACCCGCTTTCTGGGCGTAGGGGCAGCTTTAGCCGCCATGCCCGTTATTGTAGGTATTGCCCTGTTTGGATTTTTGACCATAGACAGCCTTACATTTCTTTTTGGGCTGATGGTAGGATCTAAGGCAATCAACTACGCCCTCAACGGCCCTGCCCTAAAGCAGCTCTACATACCAACGACGACCGATGTGCGCTTCAAAGCGCAGGCCTGGATTGAAACCTTCGGCTCTCGCGCCTCTAAGGAGGCAGGATCGCTGTTCAACATGCTCCTCAGCCCACTTCAAAAGCTGCTTGGGGCTCAAGCGGGCAGATCTTCCTACCTGATGCTCAGCGGCGGTATTGGATTTGTGCTGCTCTTCGGATGGCTCATTTTCGCCCTCTATTTAGGCAGATCCCACCGCAAAGCCATTGAGGAGAAAAGGGTGATTTGCTAAAGCAATTTGCACACAAGACATACAAATTGCGATGCAATTTTTATGTCTTGTGTGCATTTTGCGATAAAAATCCTTGCAAATCAAAGAAGAAGCTGCAAAAATGAAGTCAAACATGCAAATTGCTATGCAATTTTAATAGTAGAGGTGCATTTTGCGAAGACAAGTTCTACGGTTTTTTAAACCAGCGGACCACCAAAGTTATTTTCTATTTGGACCGCGCGGGACGGGAAAGACAACGTGGCTTAAGACCAATTACCCCAGTGCACTTTGGATCAACCTTTTAGAACCTCTGGAATTTAGGCTATACGTAACCAAGCCGGAAGCGCTTCGGGAACTTATCGATGGCTATCCTGAAAAAAAGACGATTGTCATTGACGAGATCCAGCGCGTCCCCGCTTTGCTTCCCCTCATTCATTCCCTCATTGAGGAGAAAAGGGGCTTGCAGTTCATCCTCACAGGATCTAGCGCACGAAAAATCAAAAGAGAAGGCGGCGATCTTTTGGCAGGCCGGGCAGCAATGTGCTACATGCAACCCTTTTTTGCAGCCGAGCTCGGTGAGCTGTTTTCGCTCGACCAGGCACTCTCTATTGGACTATTGCCCCTCGTTTGGAACGCAGAAAATCCTGTTGTAACCTTAAAAGGCTACGCCGGCCTCTATCTCAAGGAAGAGATCCAGGAAGAGGGATTGGTGCGGAATTTGGGAGATTTTGCAAGATTTTTAGAGACAATCAGTTTTTCCCATGGCAGTCTTTTAAACGTCTCAAATATTGCAAAAGAATGTGGCATTACACGAGCTACTGTCGAAAGCTACATCCACATTCTCCAAGATTTTCTCCTAGCCTATCTTTTGCCTGTCTTTACAAAACGAGCCAAGCGCCAACTGGTCTCCCATCCCAAATTCTATTACTTTGACGCAGGAGTTTTTCGTTATTTACGACCTCAAGGACCCTTAGACAGGGCAAGCGAAATTGATGGAGCTGCTCTAGAAGGACTTGTAGGCCAGCATTTACATGCGTGGTGCCAGTCCCAGATAGAGCCTCACACGTTTGCCTTTTGGCAAACTCGGAGCCGCCAAGAAGTAGACTTTGTAGTGTATGGACCAAAAACGTTCGTAGGGATAGAGGTCAAAAATGCCGCACAACTATCTCACAATGATTTTAGCGGGCTAAAAGCTTTTCAGGAAGAATACCCCGAGGCAAAAACCCTTCTTGTGTATCGAGGAACCCGCCGAGCTGTGATCAACGGTGTATTTTGTATGCCGTGCGGGGAGTTCTTGCTGAGACTCCATCCCAATATGCCCATTAACGTCGAACCATAACTGTAGGAATCCACGACTATGCTCAATAGTCTCTCACACTCTTTCGTTGAAATTGCTCAAGGAACATTGGCAATTTGGGACTCTAAGCCAAAGGCAAAAGCCCAAGAACCAACTATTTTGTTTATTCATGGCCATACTGCCAATAAAGATTTTTTTACAAAACAGCTGACATCCCCGCTATTCAACAAATACCGTTTGATCGCCGTTGACCTGCCGGGGCATGGGAAGAGCTCCCCTCCAAACAACCCTAAAGAGACCTACTCTTTTCCGGGATATGCAAACAGTGTAGCGGCGCTTGTACACCTTATGAAGCTAGAAAATATCGTCGTCGTTGGCTGGTCTTTGGGAGGCCATGTGGCATTAGAGCTCACATCGCGTCTTCCTCAGCTAAAAGGACTGCTGATTACGGGAACACCTCCTATTGAAATCTCTCCGGAAGGCTTTAATCAGGGGTTTAAGGCAGCAAGCCCTGAAATTGCAAAGTGCTTTGGCAAGGGCAATTTAACCTACGAGGAGGCAGAGCTGTTCGGAACACTCTCTGGGTACGACTATTCAGAAAAGACCAAATTTATTGTCGAGGCGATACTGCAAACCGATGAGGGCGCCAAAACGATCTATCCCCAATCTATTCTCGATGGCGTCGGGCAAAATGAATTGGCAATCGTGAAAGAGTGGCCTCACCCAATCGCAGTTATTGCCGGACAAGAGGAGGCTGCTGTGAATAATGACTACATCATGCATAAGGTACATTTTAATAACCTGTGGGAAGATACAGTCCATTGTATCGCTCATGCTGGCCATGGCGTGTTTATGGAGCAACCAGACGCCTTTAATCAGATCATGCACAGATTTATATCGGACATATTTATACCCAATACTTGCCTCATTCGCCTCACATGATGAGGCAAATGAGGCAAAATATACATAAATAACACAAAATATTTGCCTCATTTGCCTCATTTTTGCTACAATGAGGCAAAACGAGGCAAATAGCATGACAGACATATTGCGCTATCCAGAGATGGAATCTTCTTTTTTAGAGTTTAAGCGAGAAGCACCAAAAAATGACCAGATTATCAAAACAATTATAGGTTTTTGCAATCAAAAGGGCGGCAAACTCGTTATAGGAGTTGCTGACGATCGCACAATTATTGGTATAGCCGAAGACGAAGTAGAGCGCTTGCTTGAAGCACTCGATAACATGATTTACGAGGCCTGCCACCCAACGATCATCCCAATTGTATCCCAGCAGCGCTTTGGAGAAAAAAATGTTGTTATTATTTCGGTTTCTCAAGGGATGAACAAGCCCTATTTTAGAAAATCAGAAGGCATGAATCGAGGCACCTATATCCGCATAGGCCGCTCAACAGTAAAAGCTACTCCTGAGATTATTGAGGAGCTGAAGTGGCAAAGCCACAACATTGACTTTGAAAAACTTCCTGTATATCGTGCAAAAGCTAATGACGTAGATGAAAAGCAAGTCCAGACATTTCTCAACTCTCGAAAAAATCTTGCAAAAGCAGCTCTTTCTGAAGAAATTATGCGCTCCTACTCACTTATCGTAGAGGAACACCACCAAGTCTACCCTACACATGCAGGCCTACTTCTATTCGGGAAAGAGCCTCAATTTTACCTCTCTGAAGCCATGATCATCTGCTGTCACATGAAGGGCATTGAAGGACGGGAGGCTATCGCCTCTATCGACTGCATAGGAACACTGGTAAACCAATACCATCAGGCGCACAACTTCATTCTCAGCCGCCTCTTTCATTCATTTCAGATCAAAGGAATGATACGCGAGCAGCAGTTGGAGATCCCGGAAATAGCATTTCGAGAAGCACTACTCAACTTGCTCATCCACCGAAACTATCATCTACCAGCTCCTTCAAAAATTTTTATCTACGATGATCGGCTAGAGTTCTTTAGTCCAGGCAACTTCTGGGGCCCCATCAGATCTGATCAACTTCTTCGAGGAATCACCTACCTTCGCAATCCTGCAATTTGCAAAGTATTCAGAGAACTTGGCCTTGTAGAGAAAATGGGCACGGGATTTATCCAGATATTTCAAAGTTACGAAAAATGGGGCCTTCCACCTCCACAGGTCATTGAAGGGGAAAATTTCGTCAAATGCATACTCCCACGCCCAACTCTCACAAAAACTGTAGCTCCAACGCCTGATATCCTTACCATTTTTCATGAAAAAGAAGAGATCACAATTCATGATATCATCAGCAAGTACGCGGTATCTCGAGCTACTGCTCAAAGATGGCTGCAAGCTCTTGTGCGAGAGGGAAAAATTGACCGCATTGGCAAAACGCGCAATATCCACTACCGAAGAAGCTCAAATTCTCAATAAAATCAACCTCATTTCCGATTTTCATGAACTACTTTATAGTTTATAAAATAAAAATGGCGATTGATCCCGAGGCGATTCTTTGCAATTACCTCGATTCACCTTTACACGCTCAATCAGCTTATTTGTAGGTTTTTATAACCTATTTTCTAGGTTAATGCAAAACTTTCGAGCTTGTAAACCATCGTATACCCCAATAAAATGGCCATTTTCATTCTTTAAATGGGGGAATATGATGGAATATATAGCACAATCTGTACATGAGAGACAACGAGACCTCTCCCACGCTTTGGGAGGCAGTCTCTTTCTTGCCCTTTGTTCATGCATTTGGCTTCCCACACTGCCAATTGCCATCACACTGCAGACATTTGCGCTCTTTATCCTCGCCTTAACGCTTCCTCGGCACATCTGCCTAAGGCTTACGCTTTTTTATCTCTTAGAAGCAAGCATTGGCCTACCTGTATTGGGAAGTGTGAGCCCTTTATGGTTTTTAGGCCCCTCTGCCGGCTATCTGTTTGCCTTTCCCGCAGCAAGTTATATCATGTCTTCACTTGCCTATCAACAGCCTTCCCTCTTCATGCAGTTCATTGGGCTGGTCAGTGGATTGCTTCTTATTTATGGATTGGGGTTTCTTGTGTTGATTCATTTTGTTCCTATTGCCTGTGCATTTCAGTCAGGAGTCCTCTTTTTTCTGCCTATCGATCTCATCAAGATTGGGGTCGCAATGGCAGCTGTTCATAGTTTAAAAAAAATTTAATAATGAGAGTCTACTATGTTGACGAGCCGATATATTGAACATTCTTTTTTTGATTATTCTGCGATCTCTTTGAAACAGCGTACAATTACTAAAGTGTACATTTATCAAGGACACCGAATCTTCCATCATGGAACTACAAACGTAAAAGAAATTAAAGGGCCCTATCTCATGAGTGTCGATAAACACAATTTTATGTTTGATCAAGTCAATAAATTACAGCATAAAAAATGGACAATTAGCCCAATTTATGGAGAAGAGCTTGCAGAGATGTTACAGGACAGATTATCTCGAGATGCGCTTCAGGATGTCTTGATGGTCATTCCGGCCGGAGAAAGTACGCAATTAGACGAAGCCTTTTCTCAGGAAGAGACGAGCCTGATTAACGAGAGCGTGCAGCGAGGAATGTGCATCTATGGAACGTGTGGGAGCGCCTATTGGATGTCTGCAAAGCGCATTTGGGACGATAAGTGTTCAATCCAGCCTGAAGACTGTGATCGAATCACGAAAACGAGCTCAATGGGTCTCTTTTTGGGCACTGCCATAGGGCCGCTTTCTCCCTACCCGGGTCAGACCTATAATACCAGTTTTTTTCATGAGGCCGTTAACCTAAGCACGATAAGTGGCCAACCTGTGACGGTCTTATTAAGCGGGGGCGGGACCTTTTTTGTGGATGAGGCCAAACTAAAAGGCCAAACAGTAAAAACTCTAGCCTACTACCTTCCAGAAGAGCTAGACAAATATCAAAAAAATGAGACATGGCGCTCGGCTGTTATCTCGTGCACCTGCAAACGAGGCAAAGTGATCGTTGCTATGGTCCATCCTGGATATGGCTGTGAAGACATCCACGTGGCAACCTACAACCAAGCATTCCCTGATCGCGGAGACGATTGGCAAGGCATTAGGGATCGCTTAAGTCCACTGGAAGAGAGGATGGCTTTTGTGGGTGAGATCCTGCGTGATTTTGAAAGTTAAAAAAGGGAAGCTCATAACGCTCTTGATTTAAAATTAAAAAATTCTTTATATGAGAGTTTTACAGGAGAAGAGCATGAGCATTCCATTCGATATGAAAAGTGACGATCTTACGAGTATGAACGCCTTGGTCTATCAAGGCAAAAATGGCGAGCTCTTTCTGGATCGAGAAACGGGGTTTTTGGCCTGTGTCGGGAGGTTTTTTTACAAACTTTGTGGCTTCAGGGATTATCATCTCGATAAGATCGTTAGCTGCTTTGCAAAGCAGACCGATATCGCAAGCTCTCCTATTGCTACAAATAATTTGGCCTTTCTGTGCGGAAAACTGGCAAAAGGCTGCGGTATTGACGATGATACCTACAAAAAGGTGCTTACAGCTGAGAAGCTGCTTCGCAAAGACCCAATCGATGCGATGCAAAGGGTCGCAGCAGAAAGCTTTCTCTCGCAGCTCTCAACCGATTCTTCGCTGCAAAAGCAGCTGGGGTCATTTCAGGCAAAGCTTGGCAAGGATCTACCCGAAGCTCGCGACGTGCAGTCAGTACTTGAACGAGCACAGCTCACAAGCCGCTGGAGCGAGCTTGGCCTCAATCCTACCCTCTTTAATAACGATTATGAGGGAGCAAAGTTTCTCATCAAAACTCGGGTGATCTATTCGATCATTGGATATCAAAACTCAACTGCTGATGGCCCCTCAAAGCATGAAATCAAGGTCGATGATCAAAATAGAATGATGATCAAAAAAGAGGGAAGCTACGTAGCAGCAGCAGATCTGGAGAAGGATTTTACCTTTGATAAAGAATGGCAAGAAATTGCAAGTAAGGCCGATAAAAAAGAGCGCTGGAACTACTTCTCACCGGACGGCCTGGTATGCGTCGATCGCTGGCTCCATCCAGAGTTTATTCCTGTTGAAAAGCTATCAGAGAAGGAGATGGTCGATCTTCGCGCCCATGCACAGCAATTTTATCCGGAAGGAAAGGCTCCCTACTCAGAGCTTCCAAGAGACGCTGTAATTCAAATTTTTACCAACCCTCGAAAGCAGCTGCCTTTGGGCGACTTTCCCCTCATTACGAGGCTGGATGCCTCTTTTCCTGTCCATGCAGCCATTCGAATCATCACAAGCGATGGACAAGTCTACTCAACTGGGTTTGGATCTACTGTTGAGGAAGATAAGTACACCGAAGAGGGCGGTATGCTCACCACTATCAATGGCATGCCAACCATTTTAGATTATGAAGAGTTTAGAAAGCATGAGGGCAGAGTTGTCACCTCTATCCCTATTACCACAGAGGCATGCACAAAAGTGCTCGATAAAATGATCGAATATCGACAAAAAACGATCCGTTTTAATCTAGCCAAACAAAACTGCGTACAGCTTGCTGTCGACGCTCTGGATGAGACGGGCGTGAAAGTAAACACCATTATTAAGGGAAAAGATTTTATGCGCGCAATAGGCCCATCTAGCGAGGCTTTACCTGCGGTAGGTGAAACAGTTGGCAAGATGAAGAAAACAATAAAAAATATTACTGAAGGCGAGTTTGGCAATATACCACCGGAGCTAAAGATTGTGGCACGTCTTGTACAGGCTGTCTTTTTGGTAGGGCTATCGCTAGAAGAGGCAATCGCCTATCTTCCCTCAAAACTGGCAACACTTTTCTCTAATGTGCTGGTCTATACTCTGGGAGGTGCTGCAGGCTCTCCTATCGCAGAGACCAAAACTGAGGGCGCAGAGCTACTGGAAAACAGCGGGGGGCTCGAATCATTTTCTAAGCTCATCCGAAACCCATTAGACCTCTTTAACGAAGACACGAGCACGCTCAGCCATGCCCTGCCTCTGATTCAATGGCAGCTGCAGCAAGGCTCCACAGCCATTCATATGTATGGCAAGCAGCCTGCTATGGGGATCTTACCGCCACCTGTGACAGAAGAGTCCGAAGCGAAGAAAAAGTACCTCGTACAAAAATACCTCACCAACTTTGGGATAGTATGAGCATTCCATGTGATCTGAGCAGTACTGACCTTACCTCTTTTGAACATCCGGTGCTCGTGTACAGGGACAAAAAGGGCGATCTCTTTTTAGATGTGGAGCACGACTTTTTTTCTCCTATGAAGAGGTTTGTCTATAGCCTATTAGGAGTGCGATCCTACCGGCTCGATACAATTGTCAATACCTTTGCAGCACACGAGTCTCCTATTGCTATGAGAAACATAGAATTTCTTTGCAGCAAAATAGCAAAGGGCTGTGGCATCGATGACAACACCTTTAAAACTGTGCGTATAGCTGAGAAGCTGTTGCAAAACAAGCAAATTGCCTCCCCTGAAAAAGAGATTGCCGAAAAATTTTTTACCACACTTTCTGAAAATCCACGGCTTCAAAAGCAGCTGACCACCTTTCAAGCAAAGTTTATAACCAACTCAGAGGAAGCGCAGAATATAGAACGCCTGCTCGAGCGAGCACGAGTAACCAGTAAATGGCTTGAGCTGGGTTTAGATAGTACTCTTCTCAATAACGACTATGAGGGTGCACAATTTCTTACCCAAACCAGGCTGATCTACTCCATTATTGGTTTTCAAAATTCTACAGCCGAGGGGAAACTCAAGCATACAATCGAAACCAACGCTGAAAATAAAATGATGATCAAAAAGCAAGGAGCCTATGTTCCCCTCTCCAGGCTAACAGATGAGCTGTCGTATGATAAAAAAAGGGAAGTACTTACCACAAAAGACAAGCCGGAGGAGCGCTGGAACTACTTTTCACCGGAAGGATTAGTCTCCATTGATCGCTGGTTTTCTCCCGAATTGGTACCCGTTGAAGAGCTCTCTAAAGAAGAGATGGACCAGCTTCGCGCCCATGCAAAAGAATTTTATCTCAATAAAGAAGAGCCACCTTCTGAATATCCTAGAGATGCTGTCATTCAAGTGGTTACAAATCCGCGAAAAGAGTTTCCATTTGGTGATTTTCCTCTTACCAGTAGACTGGAGGCCTTTTTACCTGTCCATTCAGCCCTTCGGATAATTACAAGTGATGGCAAGGTGTACTCAACCGGTTTTAGCGTCAATCCGGAAAGCTTTGAATCGGACTATGGAAAACTCTTTGCAACGACAGAGGGAATACCAACCATTTTAGATTATGAAGAGTTTCGAAAGCATGAAGGGAGGATTGTGACAACGATTCCTGCCACGACAAATGCTTGCGAGACCATCATCAAAACGATAAACGACTATCGCAAAGAGACCGTTTCTTATAACATCAGCGTACAAAACTGTGTGCATCTGGTAGTGGGAGCGCTCGATCAGACAGATGTAAAAGTAAACGCGGCCTTTAATGCAGTAGATGTTTTAGAGTCAGCAACGCCCGCGCTTTATGCATTTCCGCTCGTTGGAGAGCCCCTTGGGGAGATGAAAAGAACCATAAAAAATATCACTGAAGGCGAGTTTGGAACGGACGCTCCTGAATTTGTGATGGGCGCTCGTTTAGTCCAGGCAGCTTTTGTAGCGGCGCTCGCAGTCCATGAAGCTATTACCTATGTGCCAAATAAGATCGAGACTATCTTTTGTAACGTTCTCGTGCTGGCCCTTGGAGGCGCCGAAGGGACTATGCCGAAAAACCGCACAGAAGGCGCCGAAGTGCTCGAGCATAATGGCATGCTCAAGCGATTTTCTTCGATCATTCGCCATCCCTTAGACCTATTTAGCGACGAGACCAGTAGCTCCTACCAGTCTCTTCCCCTTATCCAGTGGCAGCTCCAGCAAGGAACTACGGCCATCCACCTCTATGACAAGCAGCCTGCAATGGGCATTTTGCCTCCACAGGTAACTCAAGAGACTGAAAACAAGAAAAAATCGCTTGTAAAGAAATTTTTAACAAATTTCGGACTCGCGGCCTAGTGCTAGTAGTCCATCTCACTTAAATCGGGAATTGTGGATGATTCTGTCATCTCTCGCAAGGCTGCTTGGAAGTCTTGCTTAAGGGGCAATGTCACAAAGCGCCTACTCCAGTCGCATACCTTCTCAGCGATCCGCATTATCATAAATGTCTGTTTTTCATTGTCTTTAGAAGGGTCCAGAGTAGTTACAAGGACTTTCCGCTTTGTCCCTTTAACGGTCCAAATGCCACTTTGGTGGCCGCGTGTGATCTCTTCAACCTCGCTTGTCTCTGTGCTGCTGACTTGGCAGTATGCTTCAATTGTTTCAGGATCAATGTAAACCCGCCCATTGTCATTGGTTGAAAATGTAAGGCCCACATCGAGCCAATAGACATCGTCAAATTTAATAGGCATTTCGCGATGAAGACCTTTTAGTTTCGTGGCAGCGGTTTTCAATTTCACATCGTTCATAAGGCCTTCCACCCTATCGCTAAAAGAGTAAGCATCCTCTACCCAGAGCCGCGCGTCAGACTCACCACCTTGAAAAAGCGGGGCAGGGTCGGTGTAGAGATGGAAAAGTGCATGGGTAAAGTGCATATACCTCATTTTTTCCGCGTCCGTTTTCTGCCCTATGTAGGTGCTCACAGGGAGGCTCCTATAAAATCGTTGCAGGAGATTTTCATTTTCTGGTTCAGTCAGGTACTTGCGAAACCGTTCGTCACAGGCAGCATACATGTAATTTATTGAGAACACTTCATGGTTGCCTCGTAGAAAGTCTACCAGAGCAGGCTGTTCTATTTTCAGCGTTACCACCAATTCCAACACCTTAAGGCTATCTTGCCCACGGTCGACATAATCGCCTAAAAAGAGTAGCCGTTTTCCGGGCAAGCAGCGATACTCCTGGTCTAAAACCCCTTTCACCTGCAAAGCCTTTAAAGTAAGGTCCAGTCGAAACTCATGCCCATGGATATCTCCAATTACCCCGAGTTCTGTTCCCTGTTCTAGATCATGCTTTTCTAAAAATCCCGGCAATGGATGGCCACTCGCCTCCGGTACAAGCTTATCACAGTAGTATTTTAATTTTTTATTAAGTTCATCAGTACTTCTATTTTCCCATTCCTTTTGTGTCAGGGACATAAGAGTTGCGACACTACTAAAGGTACTGTGCGTCAATGGTTCACAAGAAAAAGGGGATAGCTGCTGTACGTACATATTTTTAGACCTGATTTTGCTGTTTGCTCGAGTATAGTACACCTTTTTGTCGTTTTATGGTATACTCAGCGCTCTTCAAAACAGCAGGTGGCTCATGATCGGTTCGTACAACTTGCTCTCTACCCTGCAGCAGGTCTTTGGCTTTGCAGCGTTTCGCCCCGGCCAGCAAGAAGCCATCGAGACACTACTCGAAAAAAAGCGCCTCCTCTGCATCCTGCCAACAGGCCATGGAAAATCGCTCCTCTACCAGCTCCCGGCATATCTTCTCGGCGGCATCACCATCTGCATATCGCCGCTTTTAGCCCTTATGCGCGACCAGATCCAAAAATTAGAAAATAGCTTTGGCATTCCGGCTGCCTCCATCAACAGTGACCAAAGCGAAGAAGAAAATGAGCTATCGAGGCAAAAAGCTGTCTCTGGTCATCTACGCGTCCTTTTTGTGGCACCGGAGCAGCTCGACCATGTAGACCGCTTTGCCTTTTTACTGCAGCTACCCATCACACTTATCGTTATCGATGAAGCGCACTGCATATCCACCTGGGGACACGACTTTCGCCCAAGCTATCGACAGATTTTGAGCTTTGTCAAAGCAGCTCACCCCGATGTACGCCTCCTTGCCCTTACAGCGACAGCCAATGCGCGCGTTGAAGAAGACATCAAAAAACAGCTCTCCTTTGATGCACAGAGCGTTTGTGTGCTGCGAGAGAGCATGGATCGACCAAATATCCACCTCTCACAGATTAAGGTCGAAAGCACCCAAGAAAAGCTTGCCATCTGTGAAGAGCTGGTCAGGAAATTTCAGGGCTGCGGCCTGATTTACTGCGCCACTCGAGAAAATAGCGAGCTGGTGGCAGACTACCTCAAAGCCCAAAAGCTCAACGTCACCGCCTACCATGCAGGCTTTTCTCCGGAGGAAAAACGCAAACTCCAGCAGGAGTTTCTTGAAGATAAGTACCGGGCCCTCGCCGCCACAAATGCCCTAGGCATGGGCATTGACAAGGGCACGCTGCGCTTTATCATCCACTTTAATATTCCGGGCTCCATCACCGCCTACTATCAGGAGGTTGGCAGGGCCGGTCGCGATGGTAAAGAGTCTCAAGGCATCCTCCTCTACGACAGCGAAGACCTCAAAATCCAGCATCACTTTATCGAAGCAGCACTTCCCTCGGAAGCAGACTTTGAAAAGGTGCTTGCAGCAGTCCGTGCAGCTACTGAGCCTCCAAACCTCTCTGCAATCAAGCAGGCTACAGGCCTTCACCCCACAAAGGTGACCGTCATCGTTGCCGATCTCGCCGAGCAGCAGTTTCTCGTCAAAAAAAGCCAGGGCGGCTCGCAGGTGTATTACAGCACGCCCAAGGTAGGCTATCCCGATCTTTCTCGCTATGCCATGCAGCTGGATGTCAAAACCAATGAGCTACAGGCTATACTCGACTACGCCACACAGAGCGGCAGCTGCCGCATGGCCGTTTTGCGGCAGGCGCTTGGTGACAAGGAGGTGGCAAACTGCCATCACTGTGACGTTTGCAAAAAAGAGTTGTCATCATCCCCCGCCTCCCCTCAAAAGATCGAGCAGGCAGCTTCCTGGCTCAACGACCGCCCGGTCCCTATTAGTGCCATGAAGATGCAAAAGGTGGCAGCAGGCATAAGCCTTCTCGATGGAAGACTACGCACAGCGCTATTCATACGCTTTATGAAGGGCCGCCAAACTGATGATGCACTTGAGCAGGAGCTGGCATCTATCCTCAAGAGCACGCTCAAGGCCTTTATCCAGCTCAATCCCGTAAAAGCTATCGTCTTAGTGCCTTCTCGCACCTGGATGGCTCGTGATGCTGTGGGAGAGCTCATCTCAGATACCCTGCAGCTGCCTCTCTTTAAAGATCTCTTACTATGGCATGAAGTCCCTGCCAGCCGCCAAGGGGAGCTCTTAAACAATGACCAGCGCCACTACAACGTCTACCGCAAGATGAGAGTAAACAGCGAAGAAGAGCCTCCTAGAGGGACAATACTTCTTGTCGATGACTATATAGGCTCAGGATCTACCATGAAGGAAGCTGCTCGAGCGCTTCGAGCCACAAAAAACAGGATTGGGGAGATTATCCCCTTTACACTTGCCTCTGTGAAGTGGCACCTCGGAAAGCGCGGGTATGTCTAGCTTGTAATTCGTAAATAGTGTAAGGAGAGATGAAAAGGACTCTCCATGATTCAAAAAGAACGGCGCGCCTTCGGTCTATCTGCGCTCTATACACCTAATTTGCTCATCAAGACTCTGGACAGGCTCCTTGGCTTTTCTCATATAAATGATTTTGTAGAACGTCCGGAAATTGCATCTCTCGAAACACTGCCCTTTCTCGACCATGTCAATGACCATTTTGGCCTCGTATCGCGCTTTGACCCATCCTTAGATAGCATCGTGGGTAAGTCAGGCGCTAAAATTATTGTTTGTAACCACCCCACCGGCCTTGCTGAAACTATCACTCTGTGTCGCGAAATACTAAAGATCCGCAGCGATCTTAAAGTGGTGGCCAATGCCATGCTGGGCAGCATCAAGCCTCTTGCCCCTATTTTGCTGCTCACTGATGTATTTAAGGATGGCCAGCAGCAGGCAAACGCACAGCTACTCAAACAGGCGCTTAAACACCTTCAAAGCGATGGGCTGCTGCTCCTCTTTCCTGCAGGCGAAATCTCTCATCTTCACTCTCACGGCATTATCGATGGCCCCTGGTCCTACACACCTCTTTGGCTTGCAAAGATGTCAGGCGCAAGCCTTGTCTGCATCCATGCAGACTCAGAAAACCACAGCTCCTTTTATCAATTGCGCAAAATCAACCAGCACATAAGTACAGCATTTATTGGAAAAGCGCTCTACGCTCAGCGAGGAAAGCCTGTTTGCTACAAATGCTCTAGCGCCATCTCCTTCAGCCGCCTGCCAAATCTTACAAAAAATGAGGCGTCCGAATACCTCAGGAGCCTCACCTACAGCATGCAAACAAGCTACCAACCGGCAAAAGCCTTCAGCATCCACTCTGAGAATTTAGCCATAAGCCCCGAAACTGCTCTTTTGGAGCAGGAGCTTGGCCGTTTAGAGCCCCTTTTGCAGCATAAACAATTTACTTTATACGAGACAAAAAGTGCACCTGTACCCAATCTTATGCTCCATTTAGGCATTGAGCGCGAAAAGGCCTTTA
>JAFEGS010000300.1 GCA_018239705.1 Verrucomicrobiota bacterium
GGGAGTATCCAGATTTGAAAAAGCATACTATCAGAAACGCTCCGGTCGTATAAGAGATGCAAGAAGATAGAAAAATAAAAAAATAACTACTATTTCGGTTAGATAAATCACGTTTGCTCCTTATATTTTCTCGCAGCCTTTTTTGAAGAGGTAGCAAATACCCATCGACACAAGGCCTAACACAAACATCCCGAGCAGCCAGAGTCCTACATTCATAATGGTTCCTTGTTTAGAGTTAGCTCTTAAGTTGTTGGGAGATTTTTGTCAACGTAGAGGAGGGAAAGAGTCTTGATTTTAATAGTAGCATGGGCTCATAGTTCAGACGGTATAGGTTTTGAGATTAACGACCTTAAGGACAAACGACATTAACGACACCAACGACCTTAACGACTTAAACGACCACAACGACAGTCTAGAAAAAACGACTAATGCTAAAGAAAATTTTACTTATTGTACCCTCTCCTGAGAGCCGCTTCAGACTCTATCGCTATTTCTTTCAGGGCATGATCGATAGCTTCAGGCGCCTTGGAGTCGACTGTAGGGTCGTAGAAGGCGACAACGGAAGCGCGATACAGCTCTATCGGGAGGTCATTATCAACCAGCCCGACTGCACCCTCTGCTTTAATGGCTTTATCCCGGAAGAGGGCGAAAATTTTCTCTGCGATGAGCTGGAAGTGCCCCATATTGCCTTTTTACTCGATCCCCCGACACGCTTTCTCACAATGCTAAAAAGCAAACATACCATTGTCACCTGCATGGATCGCTCTTTTTGCGCCTTCTACAACGCTATGCAGGTACCAGAGGTGGGGCAGGCGGGTGCGCTCTTTATGCCGCACGCAGTGAGCCGAGACCTGCACATAAGACCCGATACTGAGCGTCCAATCGATGTGCTTTTTATGGCCACCTGCTACGACTTTGAGGGGGAGCGCAAGCTCTGGGAGAAGAGGTATTCTAGCCAAGTCGCTGCCATTATGGAAAAGGCTTGCGAGATGACCTTCCAAGAGCCCTACACCTCATTTATTGAGGCTTTTACGCGCACACTTAAGGCAAGTAAAGGAGTCGATCCCAAGCAGCTCGACTGGAGAAGTATCTGCTATGATATCGAGACCTACATCAAGGGATACGATCGCGTAAAGCTTATAGAGGCAGTCCAAAAGGTGGCTCACGTGCACATATACGGCTCGCCGCAACGCGAGTGTGGCTGGGAGACCTATTTCCCTCAAAACGCCTACAACGTCACCATCCACGATGGTGTCTCCATGGAAGAGTCTGGTGAGCTGATGAAAAGGGCGAAAGTAGTGCTGAACTCCTGTCCAACAGTGAAAGATGGAACCCATGAGAGGATTTTTATGGGGCTTGCCTCCGGCGCACTCGTCTGTACGAGTGAAAACCGCTATCTTCAGGAGCAGTTTAAAGAGGGTGATGGAATTATCTTCTTTCCCTTTGCTGATAGAGCGTGCTGTAACGAAAAGATCGAGAGGTATCTCAAAGATGAAGCTGCACGCGTGGAAGCTGTAAATCGAGGCTTTACTATTGTGCAGCAAAACCATACCTGGGATAGCCGGGTGAAATCACTTCAGACGCTTCTCCCACCCATTCTCGAGCGCTTTATAGAATCAAATTAAATGGGCAGCAGACTTGCTGCCCAATCTTGCTGCCCATTTTGTCATTACTTTTTCTTAGCCGCGTGCTTTTTGGCCTTTTTATTGTGATGTTTCTTGTGATGATGACTGTGATGACTATGGTGATGATGACTGGAAGAGGAACATGAGGATGAGCTATGCTTCTTCCTATGGACAATCTTGCATATTTGTTCGCAGTCACAAGCAGGACACTGTGGGCACTCAGGTACAGACGGACATGCCGGACATGCAGGGCATTCGGGGCATGGTTGGCAAGGGCATGGGCACACAGAAGAGCAGCAGTCGGCTTCTATTGCCAGTGTGCAAAGATTAGGGCAATCAGCACACATGGTGCAGTCAATAGGACAGCACAAACCACAATCCACTCCTTGGCAAGGATTTTCCCCTCCACAGTGATCAGGGCAGCTTGGAAGCATCCCCATATTGAAGTCATCCAAAAGCATCTCTAAACATTGGAACGTCGCATTTGGCGTTTTATCGTCAATATTCATGCAGTCTGCATTTAATAGACTTTCTACAAAGTCCAATGCATTCCCTGTGCAGCTATCACAGCCACTGCAGTCGATACATGAAGAATCCACTCCATTGGCTTCGTTAAGCTTTGCTGCAATCCACTGGTGAGCAAGACTATACCAAGGTCTTCCCATTAC